>JAKBAP010000257.1 GCA_021808995.1 Planctomycetota bacterium
GAGGCTTGGTCCGACCAGGAACGAGACGCCGCTTGGATGCATCACCACGACGCCATTCTTAACGACCCCCCCGCGACCGAGCTCTTTTGCGATCCGGTGCGCGCGTGGTTCGCCACGGAATTTCCCCGCGGAGCCTTGCCCGCCCAGACCGCCGCCTGGCCGCTCATCAAGCAAGGGCGAAACGTCCTGATCGTCTCGCCAACCGGCTCTGGAAAGACCCTGGCGGCGTTTCTCGCGATCCTCGACGGCCTCTTTCGCGAATACGCCGCCGGCACCCTGACCACCGGGCTCAGGGCGGTCTACGTCTCTCCCCTGCGCAGCCTGAACTACGATATCGAGCGCAATCTCAGGGTGCCGCTCGAGGGAATCCACCGCGTCATGGGACCAACCCCGCTGCGAATCGGGGTCCGAACCGGGGATACGTCGGCCCACGAGCGGCGAAAACTCCGCGACCACCCCCCCCATCTGCTCATTACCACGCCCGAAAGCCTCTCGTTATTGCTGGGCCAGACGCCCTGGCTCGCTCACTGGAAATCGGTTCGTCACCTGGTGATTGACGAGGTCCACGCCCTTGCCCCCACCAAGCGTGGGGCCGACCTGGCCGTCTCGCTCGAGCGCCTGTCAGCCCACGCCGACGCCGACCCCGCGCGCGTCGGACTGTCGGCCACCTGCCAGGCCGGCGACGACGCCCCTCGGTTTCTGGTGGGGTCCAGTCGCGAATGCCAGGTGGTCGCCGCCAGGGCCGCCGCGGACGAAAAGCCCCCCGTCATCACCGTCGAAAGCCTGATCGAACGCGACGAGGCGGCCCATCGCGGGCTCGCCAACCGTCGGCTCTTGCACAGGCTCGGCGAGCTCATGGCGCGTTATCGCACGACCGTCGTCTTCACCAACACCCGTGCGATGACCGAAAAGGTCGTGCTGGATCTGCGGATGGAGGCCCTCTCGCGTGGCGAGCCCGAGCCCGCCGTGGCCGCCCATCATTCGGCCCTCGACGCGACCCGACGCCGGCGGATCGAGCACGCGCTCAAATTGGGCGAGCTGGCCCTGGTGGCGACCTCGACGAGCCTTGAGCTCGGCGTCGACATCGGGACCGTCGACATGACAGCCCAGCTTGGCCTGCCTGGCGGCGTGTCTCGCTGGCTGCAACGGCTCGGCCGGTCGGGTCGCCGGCGCGGGGCGCGGTCACGCGGGATCATCCTGGCGGCGACGGCGGCCGAGCTTGCCGGCGCGATCGTCACCGCACAGGCCGCTCGCGAAGGCCAGGTCGAGCCCACCCGAATGGTCCACGCCCCCCTCGACGTCGTCTGCCAGCAACTGATCGGCATGGCCTGCGCGGGCGAGCAATCGAGCGAGCAAGCCTTTCAGCTCATCCGAAAAGCCGGCCCCATGTCCGCGCTCGAACGAGCCGACTTCGAGAGCTGCCTGGCCTTTCTCGCCGGCGACCTGACAGGGCCAGCCTCGGCCTACCAGCCAGAGCCCGGCGCGACGCCTCGCATGACCGCGCCGCGGCTCTGGCGGCGAAACGGCTGGTTCGGCGTCCGGACAAGCCGCGTGGTTCGCTGGTTTCGCGGCAACGTCGGCACCATCCACGCCGAACCCTCCGTCCGGGTTATGACCGGGGGCACCGTGCTGGGCTCGCTCGAGGCCGGATACGCCGAGCGGCTCTCACGCGGGGATCGCTTCGTGCTCGACGGCCGGGCCTTCGAGGTCAGCCGCACGGAAAGCGGCGCGGTCCACGCGCGCCCCACCCACCACGAGGCGGCCCTCCCCCGATGGACCAGCGACCGCCCCACGCTCTCGCCCGAGCTGGCCCGCGCGCTCGCCGCCTTTCGCGACCACGCCGGCCGCCTCCTGATCGAGCACGGACCGGTCACGCTCCGCGACTGGATCACCAGCCGGTACGCCATCCCCGCGCGGACCGCCATGATCCTGGTCGACTTGTTCGAGGCCCAGGCGCGCTACAGCGAAATCCCCGCGGCCGACCAGCTCCTGGTCGAGATCTCGCCCAAACCCCTCGACGACGGCCTGGTGATCGCCTTTCATGCCCCCTTGCATCGGGGCGCGTGCGAGGCGCTCGGCCGGGCCACGGCCGCGCGATTCGGCCGCCGATTCGGGCGCAATCTGGCCCTCTCCATCGCCGACCTGGGCTGGTCGATCCAGATCCCCACCCCAGCCGAGCTCGACACGGCCTCGATCCAGAGCCTGCTCGCCGTCGAGAATCTCGAGACCGACGTGCTCGAGGGGCTCGATCAAGGAGAGCTCCTGGCCAAGCGATTCCAACGCGTGGCGGCGACCGCGATGATGGTCCTCAAAAACCCCGAGCCCGGCCGCCGCGTCCGCGTCGGTGGGCTCGACTGGGTCGCCACCCGGCTCTATCCCATGCTGAAGGCCGGCTGCCCCGATCACCCACTTCTCAAGGAAGCCAGGCGCGAGGTCCTCGAGGACCTGCTCGATGTCCCCGCGGCCCTAGGCTGGCTGGAATCGTGCCCGACGATCCGCGTCCGCCGACTCGAAGGGCGATCACCCTTCACCGCCGCCTGGATCGAGCCCCAACCGGACGAGCCGCTCGCCTTTGAAGCACCCATGGACGCCCTCAAAAGGCTCCACGAACGGCTCACCGCCGGCGGAGCCTCGCCGCGATGACCGATTCGTTGATCCACGAAGCCTGGCGACTCACCCCCGAAGGGGCGGCGATCCACCTCGATTCCTCCACCGCCGTCGTCGCCGACCTGCACTTGGGCTATGAATGGGCCCGCGCGGCCGGCGGCGATTGCGTCCCCACCCACTCGCTCGACGAGACCCTGACCAAGCTTGATCGACTCTTCACGCGGGCGCGTGTGACGCGACTCCTGGTGGCCGGCGACCTGGTGGAATCGCATCGTCCCTGCCGGCGCACCCGCGACGACGTCGAGCGGCTGGCTGGCTGGCTCGCCGAAAACAAGGTCGAATTCGTTGTGCTGGCGGGAAATCACGACCGAAGCCTCCAGCAAAGCGGCATCGACCCCCTTCATGCCGCCCCCCTGGCCGAAACGGCGTGCGTGGCCGACTGGACGATCGCCCACGGCCACCGCCCCATCACCGCCCCAAAAACCGTCTCCGGCCATCTTCATCCGGTCCTTCGCTTCGAGGGGGTCACCGCCACGTGCTTCCTCATCGCCCCGGGCATGATCGTCCTCCCGGCCTTCAGCGCCAATGCCGCGGGTCGCGATGTCGCCAGCGGCCCGCTTCCTTCGAATTGGAAGGAAGGCAACACACGCTGCGTCGCCAGCTCGGGCGAGGCGCTGATCGATCTCGGACCGCTCGCTCGACTAAGAGAGGGAGCCGCGACAGCGAACCGACGACTCAGGAAAAGACCAAGATAAGCAACCCGAGCAAGACAGATCCCGTTAGCCTCCTACCCAACATGATCGCATGACGCATGATCTCAGCGTGTTAGAAACATTTTCCGAAATTGTTAGCGATAAAATTCCAGGAATTCTCCAACTGATTTCTTGACCTTGGAGGCAGCGCTCGATAACTTAGACGCGTGTAGAGCCAACAGCACGATTAGAGCGCCCTCCCAACTCGCGCTTCTTCTGTCGAGGCTGCCTCTTCAGTACGGCATACGCTCGATATGCCGCACGCTTGCTTATTTATAATCTCAAATGATAGTTGCTACGTTTATCCAGTCCTGACTTGGCTGGGTCTTGGCTTTCTTTCGCATTCGCCTTGTCTTGGTATATCCTCGTCCCGGCTTAGCGAGGCTGTGCCTTCCTAGTGTTCTGTTTCTTGGAATCGGATTCTCGCCGCGACGTCGTCGTCGCCGGCATTGGATGCTCGTGTTTGGTCCTGTCTCCCTGTTTGAAGTTTCGAGGAGTTCTCAATGCAGCAGTCAATTCGGAAGGCTCGCGGGGGTTTTACCCTGATCGAGCTGTTGGTGGTCATCGCAATCATCGCGGTTTTGATCGCCCTTCTTTTGCCGGCCGTTCAATCGGCGCGTGAGGCCGCCCGCCGTGCCCAGTGCATCAACAATCTCAAGCAGATCGGGCTGGCCGTCCACAATTACCTGGACCGGACCAACCTGTTCGTCCCCGGCGCTATCGGGCCGCCCCCCGGCAGCACGTGGGCATGGGGCAACGACGCGGTCTCGTGGCGGGCCATGATCCTGCCCGACATCGAACAGAACTCCCAATACAACGCGTTCAACTTCAATCTCCACTTCGACAACGCCTACACCCCATATGCCTGGGCAACCGCGTGGTATACCGTCATGACGGTGTTCCTCTGCCCGTCGGACGGCATCAATAGCAGCGGCTTCGTACCCTACGGCCCCACCGGGAGCTACAGCGTGCTGACACCGCCGCCCAATCCCAAGGGGGGCCAGGTCGCCGTTCCCTGCACGAATTACAACTATAGCTTTGGCGACAACTACGCGATTCTGCCCCTTTCGGGCCCGAATCCCTGGGAAGATACCCTCCCCTTGACCATCGCCTTGGGCCAGGCCCGGCGCGGCTACGACGGTTTCTGGGGGACCACGGGAGTCATCGCGAGCGCTCCCTACAACGACTCCCAGACCATGCGTGGCTTCTCGGATTATCGCTCAGGCAACGTCGCCCAGGTCGCCAGCGTCACCGATGGCTTCAGCAACACCATTCTGGCCGGAGAGGGTCTCCCCGACCAGGACGCGAATAACGAAATGTACGGTTTCACCGGGGCGGCCTCCGGCACGACCCCCCCAATCAACCTCTATACCGGCGCCTCTGGCCCCGTCTCGTTCCAGACAACCGTCTGGCAGTCTCGGTTTAGCTACGCGGCCCGAGGCTTCAAGAGCCGGCATCCCGGTGGCGCGAACTTCCTGTTCGCCGATGGCTCTTGCCACTTCCTGAAGTCCTCGATCAGCCCGTTCACCTTCAACGCCCTGGGCAGCCGCGCCGGCGGTGAGGTCATCAGCTCCGACCAGTATTGATCCACCCCTGATCATCCCGGCTCGCGGCCGTTCTCCGGAACACGTCGCGGGCTGGGCCAATCATGATGGACCCGGTCATCGCCTCGGAGAGCCCCTCTCCGAGGCGTTTTCGCCATGGCCGCGCGGATTCCGTGACGGCCGGTTTCGATACGCTTTCCCAGATATCCCTTGATCTCCATTTCTCGAATCCCGTGAGGAAGACTCTCGCAATGCCGAAGAATTTGATCGCCTCGCGATCCCTGATCGCGATCTCCATGGGCCTGACGACGCTGTTCGTAGCGGCATGCTCGACAAACGACGGTCTGGGAACCCGCTATCCCGTATCTGGTAAAGTGACCTACAAAGGTCAGCCCGTCGCCAAGGGGCTGATCAATTTCAGCCCAGAGAAATCCGGAGAGGGTCGTGGCGCGTCAGGCACCATTGAGAATGGTTCCTACAGCCTCACCACCCTGACGCCCGGTGACGGAGCGTTTCCAGGAAGCTATTTCATCACCATCAATACCCGGGAGATCGACGAAGCCAAACTTAAGACCGCGAGTAGCGAACTCGCCGCGAAAAAGGGCATGCCCGGCGGCATCAATCAGGTTCCTCCCGAGCTTCAGTCGAAGTTCCGGGCCGAGGCCAAGGGAACCACGCCCATGAAGTACGAGGCTCAAAACGACCTCAAGGCGACGATCACCGGCTCGACCAGCGGCTTGAATTTCGACCTCAAGGATTGACCCCACCAGGGAGGGCGAACCGGGCGGACCAGACCGGCCGCTCGCTTCGGCTCGCCACGAGCCTCGCCCTCCCGGCTTGACGTGATTCCCGTCCCCACCCGTCTTCGCCCCGCGAACCCTGGCTCGCCCACCTGTTGAGCGCCACCACCGCCTGGCTATACTGAGTCGATCGTGCAAAGACGAGCTCAGACGCAGGCAGGAGACGACGAGATGACTCCGGGGAAAACGCGAGTGGGGATGGTCGGCGGGGGTGGACCCGCCAATTTCTTTGGCGCTCCGCACCGCCGCGGGATCTTGATGGACAACTCGGCCGAGCTCGCCGCGGGCGCTCTCAGGAGCGACGCCGAGGGATCGATCGCCGCCGCTCGCGAGCTCTACTTCACCCGCGGCTACCCCGACTGGCAATCGATGATCCGATCCGAGGCCCTGCTCCCGGCCGGCGAGCGGATCGACTATGTCACCATCGTCACCCCGAATGACGCCCATTTCGGCCCGGCCCTCGCCGCGGCCCAGGCGGGTTTTGGCGTCCTCTGTGAAAAGCCCCTCACGACCACGCTCGAGGAGGCGATGACCCTTCACAAGGCCGTCGTCGCCCACAAAACCCCCTTCGTGACCGCCTATACCTACACCGGTTTTCCCATGGTCATGCTCGCCCGCGAGCTCGCCCGCGGCGGCGAGATCGGGACGATTCGCAAGGTCGAATCCTGGTATCCCCAGGGCTGGCTCGCCTCGCGCATCGAGGCCGATAACCAAAAACAAGCCGCATGGCGGGTCGACCCCGCCAAGGCCGGCGCGTCCGGATGCGGCGGCGACATCGGCACCCATGCTTATGAATTTGTCCGATTTACGACCGGCCTTCCCGCGCTTCGCGTCTCGGCCCGGCTCAAGTCGTTCGTGGGCGGCCGCGCTCTGGATGACGATTTTACCGTGCTCGCCGAGCTCCCCGACGGCGTGATCGCCACCATCACGGCCTCGCAGGTCACCATAGGCGCTCAAAACGACAACGGTTTTCGGATCATCGGGACCAAGGGGACCCTGGAATGGTCGATCACCGACCATTGCAATCTCAAGCATTACACCGGCGGCCAGCCCCTGAAAATCTATCGCCTGGGGGGGGAATACAGCTATTTCCCAGCCGCGATCAAACCCTACATTCGCGTCCCCTCTGGCCATCCCGAGGGCTTTCACGAGGCCCTCGCCAACCTGCACCGCACCCTCGAATGGACAATCCGCGGCCGACGCGGCGAAACCGTCCCGACCCCCTACGCTCACCCCGGGATCGACGACGGAGTGGCCGGCATGGCCTTCATCGAGGCCGCCGTCGAAAGCTCCAGCCGCGAAGGGGCCTGGGTCGATGTCCCCGTGGTCTGACCGACCGTCGTCCCCTGGGAGCAACAAGCCATGAAGGATCCCCTGGTCCGCTTCAGCGTGGCGATCGGGGGAGAGCTCCTGCGCCTGTTCGACCAATATCGCGAGACCCATCGCCACCCTAATCGGAGCGAGGCCGTTCGCGCCCTCATGCGCGGGGCCCTGATCGAGGACGTGGTAACCCAGGACGACGGCGAGGCCATGGGCGTCCTCACCCTCGTCTACGATCACCACGTCTCTCAGGTCGCGATGCGCTTGACCGAGCTGCAACATCGCCATCTCGATCGCGTGGTTACAACAACGCATGTTCATTTGGACCACGAACGATGCCTGGAGGTGATCCTGCTGCGTGGTCCGGCTGGTCTGGTGCGGTCGCTGGCCGACGACCTGATTGGGACCAAGGGGGTCGAGACCGGCCGTCTCGTCCTGGCCTCGGCCCAACCCCTGGCCGAGCACGAGCAAAGACCAGCGGAGCCCGCCAATCCGGCGCACCACGGGCCCCTGCGCTCGCATCATCACGGTTGACACGATCTTGACCCTTACACGCTGCTTGGTCCGATGCTTCGCGCCTAGCCAACAACCGTGCCCCCCCTAGGAGCGCGGGCGT
>JAKBAP010000258.1 GCA_021808995.1 Planctomycetota bacterium
GGATTGACGGCGACGAAACGGGGCAAATCCCAGAGCGGTGGAATCCGCTCGCACACGCGAAGCACGTCGGACCAGATCGCCTCGTCCGTTTGCTCCTCATCCAGTTCCACGGTGATGGTTTCAAGCATGCCCCCGACCCTCCCCAATCCAACGCGTCCAGATGAGCCCAACGATGCGGTCGGCGACCGCCCCAAGGTAAAAACCATGCTGCGCCTGCACGAACCAGGATCGACCCCGCCGCGTCCCCACGAGGCCAGGAAGCCCGGCTCGAACCACGATCAAAACCGTCAGGACCAAGACCGGTAACCAGGCCGTCGCCCAGGCGGTCGGCCCCGTCGGGATGGGTAGGTCACCAAGGACAGGCGCGAGGAAAAGCCCCGCCCCCCGATACAAGGCCATCCCGCAAAACGCGGTCACCAGATCAAGGAAAACAAGCAAGGCCAGCCGCGTCGGCCTGGACGCGGAATGGATCGCGAGGTCAGACGACTCAAGGACAATCGACCAAACCACGCCCATCGAGAGCGCGAGAATCGTCCCAAGAGCCGCCTCGCCCGAGGATTCCAGCGGCGATACACCAAAAACCCATGACGCGGCAACCAGGGCCGGTATCGCCACAACCACCCCAGCCGCGATCGTCGCCAACCGGTTCCCGATCGGAAACGCCGGCCAGATCATGCCACCACGGGGAAGCTCACTCGATCGCAAGAAGCCCCACGCCTTGTAAAACCCATGACCCACGATGTGAAGAACCGCCGCCGGATACACCGCCAAGCCGCACTGGACCATCATGAAACCCATCTGCGCCACCGTCGACCAGGCCAGCGCGCGCTTGACACTAACCTGCGACCACATGGCAAGCAAACCGACCGCCATGGTCACGGAGCCAACTAGAGACAACAAAAACAGCGACTCCGGCACCCGCGAGATCAAGGGAGCGAACCGGATCAGCACCACGCCTCCCGCGTTGATGATCCCCGCGTGCATCAGCGCCGAGACCGGAGTCGGCGATTCCATCGTCTCCGGAAGCCAGGAATGAAAGGGGAACTGGGCGGACTTGGTCAGTGCCGCCACGACGATCAAAAGCCCAATCACGGTCGGCCAGGGGCCAACCATCGGCTCGGCCCAGCGCGACCTCAGCTCGTTTAAGTCAAGCGTGGACCAGGTCAATCCAATCAGAACGATGGCGGACCCGAGAAACAGATCACCCAGCCGGCTGATCAGGAATTTTTTCCGGGCGGGCGCTTTCGACTCGTTCCGATCGCCGTAAAACGTCAAGAGTTGATGCAAGCCCACGCTCGTGACCAGCCAGCCCACGAAAAGGAGCACCAGATGGGTCGACAACATCATCACGCACGCCGCCGACACGGTCACGAGTAACCATCGTAGAAAACGCGATCGCCCCGGATCCCCCTCAAGGTAGACACGCGAAAATCGAAAAACAACCGCCCCAACCGTCGACCCCAAAAACAAGAACACCACGCTCAGACGATCAATCGTCAACCCCAGGAAACTCCACGAAGAGCCACCAGCCATGCTCGACGCCACGAAAACAACCGACAACCCCACAAGCCCCAGCGGAAACACCGACATCCATGTTTCCAGCCAGCCCGTTCCCTTATGCTCTAGCCGAGTGCATGATTTCGTCATCGCTCATCACCCAGGACACGTTCCAGGACAACCACGCTCGCACGCAACCGAATACGACACGCAATACACGACATGAAAGTCACGTAATTTATAGCGCACGAATTCCCGGGAGTCAAGTCGATGGTGCCTGACGGCAAAGCGGGAGAGCGAGGCGGATCGGACTGGACCTTCCTGAGCAACCACGCGCATGTGTTGCTTTGCATCGCCCAGGCACCCGAGGTTCTCCTACGCGAGGTCGCCCAACGGGTTGGGATCACGGAGCGCGCCGTGCAGCGGATCGTCGCGGATCTTGAGCAAGGGGGCTATTTATCGAGGGCGCGATCGGGGCGGCGGAATCATTACGAGGTCCACGCGGAGCAACCGCTCCGCCATCCCGTCGAATCGCATCGAGATGTCCGGGCGTTGCTCGAGTTGGTTCTGGGTCTGCGGGAGACGGAAGAGACCAAGGAGTCTTCCGAGGACACTGGGGCGGGACGTTGATTTCGCGCGATTCGCGAGTCATGATCGTGGTGCCCTCTGGCGAAGACTCCTCTAAACCGTGGTCGCCCTCGCGAAAAACCCCCTTCGAGATTCCATGATCGAGCCCCCCGACGCATCCCATCCGTTGGTTGATCACTGGATCCAGCGTCACCAGCATCCGGCGAGCTTCGTGCTCCACATGATTGGCATCCCGCCGACGATCCTGGGCGTGTTGCTGGTGCCGGTTTACCTGACGTTGTTCTCGATTCCCATCTTTCTGATCGCCCTGGCGATGTTCCTGGGGGGCTATCTGCTTCAGTTCGCCGGCCACTGGATCGAGGGGACCGACCCGGGCGAGGTCATCCTCCTCAAGCGACGGCTGGGGCTCCCCTATGTCGAATTTTCCACGCCCCGCGCTGGGCGGGTCGAGGGTCGGGGCCAGGGCTGATCCGCGATCTCGCGAAGGTTCATGGGAAGAACCGCTCGCTCGCCGTCCCCCTATCGATGTGAGGGCGACGGCCGGCAGGATCACGATCACGGTTTCGACGGACGGGCGGGGTTTCAATGGCCGCGCCCGACTCCAGGGAAACCCGCGTTTTTGATCTAGGCCGGCGCGGAGAAATCGATACAATCCGCCCGATCGTTCAAGTCACGCGGGGAGTTCGACCGATAGAGTTCGATAAGACGATAACATCGGCCGACGAGGCGGGGTGGGCCCTCTGAAAAGAGGGGTTGAACGAGCGGTGTAGGTGGGATCGAGTAGGTCGCGGGGCTCGGGTTCATATCGTTGCGGGAAGGGCCCTGTCATATCTTTTCGTTGGTTTGATCGCCGCGAAGCCATGTCGGGATGAGTCCCAGCGCGGCGGGCCGGGTGGGGCGATGGGTTCGGTTCGAGGCCAAGCCAGGGACGGCGCGGCGGACCCCACGGCGTAAACGCATCGTCACATGGCGATCTTAGTCAAGGACGGCTGGCCATGCGATTGACCCAAGGCGGGAATCGGTTGATTCGGGCTGTGGTTCTCACGGCCTGGGTAGCGAGCTCAGGCTGTCACAAGCTGCCTTATATCGACGAGTCCAAGCCAGTTCCCCGTGAAGACGTGGGGCGCGTCGCGCTCGAGGACAAGGAGGTCAAGCAGGCCGACTTCCTGAGCTCGTCCATGCCGATGCAAATGCCCAAGCTCTCGAAGCCCCGGACCACCAACGATCCGGAGACCGACGAGGTTTGGCCCATGACGCTTCAGGAAGCGATCAAGATCAATCTCGATAACTCCGAGATCGTGCGGGTGATCGCCTTTGGTGCCCAGGGCATCCCGATCGGTGGATTCGAGCCGACGCCACTCAATACCGGGGCAAGCGCTGGCGTCGCGAGCTCGCTGGGCGCGGGCACGCTTCAATCGGTTTACGATCCGGCGATCCTTGAGACCCAGATCGCGCAGGCGCTCTCGAGCTTCGACACCGCCTTCACCACCAGCATCCTTTATGGAAACAACACCCAGCCGTACAACAACGGCGTGCAGGGGGGTTCGCTTACGCTCTCGGGGACCAGGTATCCCGTGCTCTCGATCAACGATTCGCTGACATTCCAGGCGGGTTTGTCCAAGCGGACCGAGACCGGTGCCCAGCTCGGCGTGGTTCACAACATCAATTGGTCGTATCAAAACAGCTCGTTCCTGGTCTATCCGTCGGCCTATACGACCAACACCCAGCTCACGCTGACCCAGCCCTTGTTGGGAAGTGCTCCCTTGCCTGGTCAGGCGGCGGGGCCGTTGGTCGGGCTCGAGGCCAATCGTGCCCCGATCGTGATCTCGCGGCTCAACGCCGACGCCGCCGTCTGGCGGTTCAAGGCCGAGGTCATGGCCTCCGTTCGATCGGTCGAGCAACAATACTGGAACCTGGCCCAGGCCCACGTGCAGCTCTGGAGCTCGGACCGGGCCGTTAGCCTCGCCCAGGAGATCTATAATCGCGAGCAAACCGAGCTCGTCGTCGGCAAGGGAACCGTCGCCGACGTGGCCGAGGCCGCCCAGCAACTAGAGCAGTTCAACCTCGACCTGGTGACCAAGACCTCCGACGTGATCACCACCGAGCGGCAGTTACGAAACATGCTCGGCCTCCCTCCCGCCGACAACCGGCGGATCATCCCGGTCACCCCCCCCACCGAGGCGCGGCTGGAGCCCGACTGGGAATCGAGCATCGCCCAGATGATCAATTTCCAGCCCGACATCGTTCAGCAGCAGATCCTGGTCCGCGTGGCCGAGCTTCAGCTCTTGCTCGCCCGCAACCAGTTGTTGCCCCAGCTCAGCCTGAATGCCCTGTATCAGCTCAACGGCCTGGGCCAGCAGCTCGATTCCGCCGAGGCGGTCATGACCGGGGCGACCCTGAAAGCCCTGAACCCCGTCATCGCCAACGCCCAGCGACTCGCGGGGCTGAACTCAAACCCCGGAAATTACAATAACTTCGTGACCTGGCAGGTTGGGCTTACCTTTCAGGCACCAATCGGCAACCGGTCGCCGCTCGCCAATACGCGACAAGCGCAATACATCTTGCTGCGGGCCAGGGCCTATCTCCAGCAGGTGGTGCATCAAACAACCCACTCGCTCTATCGGTTTTTCCTCGAAATCGACGCGAACTACAAGCAATTCAAGACGGCCTCTCGCTTGCGAGCCGCCGCGGCGACCCGCCTGGAATCACAGCGGGCCTTTTACGAGGAAGGCAAGCTGGCGATCGACCGCTATCTGGACGCCGTGCGGATCTATGCCGGCGCGGTCGCGACCGAGGCTCAGTACAAGACCACGTATAATATCTCGATCGTCGCCCTTGAGGAGGCGAAGGGGACCCTCCTCGCCTACGACAACATCGCCGTCCAGGAAGGCCCGCACCCGCGGAAGGCCTATATCCAGGCCCGCGACATCCAGGCGGCCCATCGCCAGCACCACATTCCGCCAGACGGCCCGCAGTTGCCCCAGGCACCAACCGGTCCGATGAACCCAGACACATCGCCCGCGCAGTCACCACCAGGGGTCGAGGAGCCCAAGCCGCTTCCCTTGCCTGGTCCGGCCGGGCCGTTGGGACCGCGTCCTGAGTCGCTACCGCCTCGCTATCCGGCTCGCAACCTGCCGACCATGTCGCAAGCCGCCCCGGCCGCGCCCCCGGAGGTCTCATTGACCTCGGGAACCCAGGCCAGGCCCCCGGCCTCCACGCCAGCGGGACCAGGTGACTTGCCCGCCTTGCCCCCCGCGCAGGCCACCGCGCCCAGCGTCCAACCCGCTCCGTCCACACCGGCGGCGTCCCCGAACCCGCCGGCCAGTGACGAGCTGCCCCCTCTGCCTGTCTCGATCGACCTTCCTCCCCTACCCCCTGGGTAGCGGTCCTGGTCGCCGCCAGATGTTGTCGCCCCCACCTCGAACGCGGGAACTTTCACCACGAAAGCCCCGCGTTTTCTCTTTTGATCACCAGCGTCGACGACCCGCGAATCGCGCCCGGCCACATATTGTTAAAACTTTGTTGACGAACTAGAATCTGGTGCTTCTAGATGAGAGAATGACGCTGAATTCGGTCAGGGCTTCGCGTTTTTGGCGCGAGAATCATGGGGCATGCGGGCTTACGAAAGGGGCGATCAGAGATGAGCGAGACCTCGGCAAGCGAATCGCGGGATCGGAGTCGGCGTGAGTTCTTGATGGCGACGGCGGGGGCGACCGCGCTGACCGCGTCCGCGTTCGAGCGGGGCCTGGCCCAGGGGGTCAAGGGGACGGCCGGGCTGCCGACGGCGACCCTGGGAAAGACCGGGGCGAAGACCTCGACCCTGGGCATGGGGACGAGCTGGTCCCTGTCGCCGAGCTTCGTGCTGGCCGCCCTCAAGTCGGGCGTGCATTACATCGACACCTCCGAAAACTACGAGAACACGCTCGCCGAAAAGGTCCTGGGCGAGGTTCTCGAGCGCTCGGGAATGCGCAAGGACGTCTATCTGGTCACCAAGAACGGCCGGGCCAAGGTGGGAGGTCCCCAGGCGTTCGCGGCCTATGAAAAGCGGCTCACCGGTAGTCTCGATCGGCTCCGGACCGACTACATCGATTGCTACTATCTGCATGGGATCGAAGGGCGCGAGATTCCCTTGCTCAAGGACCCCGACGTCAAGGCGGCCTTTGAGAAACTCAAGAAGTCGGGCAAGATCAAATTCTGCGGGCTTTCCTGCCACGACCGCCAGCTTCCCGAGATCGTGACCGTCGCGGCCGAGTCCGGATGGATCGACCAGATCATGATCCAGTACAACTACCGCACGATGGGCAACGACGACGTCCGCCGCGCGATGGACGCCGCCGCGAAGGCCAACCTGGCCCTGGTCGCGATGAAGACCCAGGGGGGCGCTGGCGGGTTCAAGGAGGTCAATCCGGCGGGCAAATTCCAGGAGTTCGTCGACAAGGGCTTCAAGAAGCAGCAGGCCGCCATCAAGACGGTCCTGGCCGAGGGGCGGATCCAGGTCGTGGTCAGCGAAATGACCAATCGCGACATGCTCCGCGAAAACATGGCCGCCTGCCTTGAGCCCAAGCTCTCACTCCGCGATCAAGAGCTCCTGGAGCGGCACCGATTGGCGACCTCGCACCTTTACTGCCAGGGCTGTGGCCAGCACTGCGAGCCCCAGGCGGGGGGGGTCGCCGTCGCCGACATCCTGCGGTTCCTACGCTATGACGAGGTCTACGGCAAGACGCGAAATGCTCGCGAGCTTTATCAGGCTCTTCCCGAGTCGGCTCGTAACCTGGCGACGGCCAACCTCACGGCCGCCCAGGCCGCTTGCCCCCATGGACTCCCGGTGGTCGAGCTCATGGCCAGGGCCGAGAGCAGGCTGGCCTGACCAAACCCGACCGCTCGCCCTCGGGGTCAATCCGCTCCGGGGGCCGGCGATCGGTCATCCCTCGTCGTCGTGCTCGACGGTGCCGTTGGCCTCGTGCCCGGGCTTGAGCTCGACGGGGGGGCCGGGGATGGTGTAGTCGCTGTCAAGCCAGCGGCCCAGATCCACGAGCCGGCAACGCTTCGAGCAAAACGGAAACCAGGGTGCTTCCGCCATCGTGGCCGCCTGGAACCCCCTTGAACAAATCGGGCAACGACCCTCGATCATGGGGTGGTCGAGCCCCCTCCGCCGGTCGCGGGCTTGGCGGTCTCGCTCTTCGTCGATGACGATTCACTCGACGCGGCGGGCTTGGTCTCTCCCCCACCGGAATCGGCCTTGGCCGCTTTCTTGTACGAATCGCTCCGGTAATCGGTCTGGTAAAAGCCGGAGCCCTTGAACAGGATCGCCGCCCCGGGGCCGATCTTCCGCCTGAGCTTGGGGAGCTTGCACTCGGGGCAATCCTTGCGAGGATCGGCCATGATTGACTCATAGGCCTCGAATTCGTGCCCGCAGGAATCGCAGATATAATCGTACGTTGGCATGTCAGACCCCTTCGCTGGTATTCGCCTTGATCGACACGGCGACCTTGCTCGGTCTGAGAACCCTGTCCTTGATGCGGTATCCCTTGCCGTATTCGGCCACGACGGTTCC
>JAKBAP010000005.1 GCA_021808995.1 Planctomycetota bacterium
CCCTTCATCGAGCGCTGACTAGAGAGCTTGGTCGCCTCGTAGTTATAGTCGAGGATTTTCTTGTCGTCCTCGGCGGCCGGGTGGATGAAGACGCCGCAGACGATCACGATCTCGTCGGCAAGCGCGGCGGGGATCGTGCCGTCGGCCAGGCAATCGGCGACGGCCTTGGCGACGCCGTACTGGGCGGGCCCGAACATCTGGACGGCCTGCTTCATCCCCTTGATGGTCACCTTGGTGATCATGACGGTGGCCGGCTTGGCGATCAGGTTGGGCGTGAGGACCGCCAGCAAGTTCGTGTGCCCGGCCGATTGATTCACGAGCGCGGTCGCGAACGCGGTTCCGACGGGGCCGGTCTTCGAGCCGATCAGCAGGTCGATGTGAGCGATCTCATTGCCGTCCCCAAACAACGCTTCGCCGATATTCATGACAATGTCGCTGGCCATCGTGAAAAATCTCCCGGGTTTGTGCCGACCTGAAACGGCGAGCCGCGATCGCGCCTTGGTGCATGGGCGATCGTCTCGACTCGCAACATGCGAGATCCGAGATAATAGACGCCCCCGCCCAACGCGACAAGACCCTGGGCCAGATCGCGAGTAACCATAAGTTCGGGGGTTGGACTGTGTCGTGTCGTCACTTGCGGTGGAGCAACCACGGCGAGAAAATCAATATTGGCCGTGTTCTGTTCAATAGAGAGTCGGCTGAAGGGGCGTGCGAATGGCGAACGTGGCTCGTAAAACCAAAACGATTGCCAGATCCGCCAACGGGGTTTCACGAGGATGAGGGTCTGGAAGCGATCGTCAGCGAAGACGAGGATCGCGCTTCCTCCCCGTTTTCGTACGACATTCTCACCTATCCGGTCGACTTCACCCTGGAGGTCCTGGTTGGCAAGCTCCTGAAAGACCAACCCGATATTCGCATACCCGAGTTTCAGCGTGAATTTGCGTGGTCGCAAGCACAGGCAAGCAAGCTCATCGAGTCCTTCCTTCTCGGCTTGCCCGTGCCCCCGATTTTCCTTTACACCGACCCGGGCAACGTGCGGATGGTGGTCGATGGGCAACAGCGATTGAGGTCCATCGCCTACTATTTCGAGGGTTACTTCGGCCCCGAAAGCAACGGACGCCGTCCCGTGTTTCGCTTGTCGGGCCTGAATAAGCAAAGCCCCTACAACGAGATGACCTACCGCGATCTGGAATCCAAGGATTCGATGACTTTCAGGAAACTCAACGACTCGGCTCTTCGCGCGTTCGTCATCAAGCAGCTCAATCCGAGGGACCACACAAGCGTCTTTCACATTTTTGAGCGGCTTAACACCGGAGGAACCTTCCTGACTGGGCAGGAGATTCGCAATTGCGTGTACGAGGGGAAATTCAACGATCTCTTGCGCGAGCTGAATCTCCTCGCGGAATGGCGCGACTTGTTCGGGAGGGGGACCAAGGACAAGCGGATGCGGGACGTTGAGTTGATTCTCCGGTTCTTCGCCCTCGCGCATGCCTCGGAGAGTTATAAGAAGTCTATGAAGGATTTTTTATCGGCCTTCATGTCCAAGCACCAAAACCCCACCCAGGCGGAGCTCACGCGGTTAAGCCACCAGTTTTCCGAGACCGCCCGCGCCCTTCGACAAAAGCTGGGGCCCAAGCCATTCCATGTTCCACGAATCTCTATCTGGAGCTGCTCGAGACCCTTGGCGAGAGAGGCCAATCGTTCGCCAGTGGGTCTTCGGTGCTTGACGCCGTCGCCTGCCGGGTCGCGGGGCGGGGCTCGCTCCTGGAGGCGTGGGCCCATCCGCTGGCGATCGCAAGCCCGCTGTCCGTGCCGCCAGGCTGGTTCGCCCCCGATTTCGCCGTGCCGCTTGACCTGGAGCAAAGCCACCAGGCGACCCGTCGCGTTTTACGGATCGCGTAGGGGAATCGTCCGGCCTCCGGGGGGGCGGAAAAAGGTTGTGGCGACCTCCGAAAAATGGTTGAATATGCTCTCGACGCGCTGAAATCGTGTCTGGGAAGGCGTGCGCGAGAGTTGACCGAACGATTGAATTCATTGGAGATCGACGATGCGAAAGCTGATCATGCTCACGGTCGCGGGCGTTTTGTTCTCGGCGGCGAGCCTGCTCCAGGCCGCTCCTCGTGAAGGGAAGGAAGTCACGATCGAGGGCAAGGGTCTCTGCGCGAAGTGCGCCCTCAAGGAGACCAAGACCTGCCAGAACGTGGTCATCGTGACCAAGGACGGCAAGGAGACCAAGTATTACATGACCCCCAACGCGGTCGCCAAGAAGGCCCACGCGGCCGATGGCTTCTGCCAGGCCACCAAGGAAGACCCGATCAAGGTCAAGGTCACCGGCGATGTCGAGGAGAAGGACGGCAAGATGCTGATCGCCGCCGAGAAGATCGAGAAAGAGTGATCGTACTCGGCCTCCGAGGGCTTGATCGACGGTTTGTCCTCGATCGACCGCTCTGATCCATTGATGGCCTCGGCGGGCGAAAGAGCTCGTCGAGGCTTATGCTTTTGCACCATTCCCATGCCGACGTGCTAATTCTGGGCGCGAGCACTCGGGCCGCCGCCAGTTCGGCCATTCGAGCGGGCCTTTCTCCGGCCCGGGGCGATTACTTCGCGGATATCGATGTCGGTCCCGTGGAGCGGGTCGAACTCGGAGACATTGACGGTTCGTTTCTCGCGATCGCCCGATCCCGACCGGGCGTTCCCTGGTTTTACACCGGCGGCCTGGAAAATCGGCCGGAACTCGTCGAGCAGGTTTCCCGCGGCCGGCCGCTCTGGGGCGCGCCCGCGTCCATCATCAAGAGAGTTCGCGACCCGATCCTGGTCGCCCAGGCGTTCGAGCGCTCGGGGCTTGAGCATCCACGAGTGAGCTTAGCCGCGAGCGGCCTACCGCGCGACGGAAGCTGGCTCGCCAAGCCGCTCGATTCCGCCGGCGGTCGTGACGTCGGCCCACTGGTCGACGATCCTCCCGCGGCCAACCGCGCGTGGTATTACCAGGAACGCATCGTCGGACCCTGTTTTGGGGCGCTTTTTCTCGGATTTGGGTCCCGGTCGATCCTGGTGGGAGCGTGCCGCCAGTGGCGGGGAATTCCCGACTTGCCGTATGGCTATCGTGGCAGCCTGGGGCCGATTCCCCTCTCCAGACGCCTCTCCGCGCGACTGGCCATGATTGGCGAGGTCTTGGCTCGCGAGTTCGCGATTCCAGGATGGTTTGGCGTCGATTACATCCTGGCCGCGGGCGTTCCCTGGCCGATCGAGATCAATCCCCGATACACGGCCTCGATCGAGGTCCACGAACGGGCGATGGGGATTTCCCTCTTGCCGGCTCATCGCCAGGCATGCGAGCAGGGAGCGATCCCCGAGCCGGGGCGGTTTCCGATTGTTGGGCCAAGCCTCGTCGTCGCCAAGCGCATCGTGTACGCTTCACGTACGATGATCGCGCCCGTGATCGATCGCGAAGAGTATGAAAACTCGCGTCCCGAGACGATCGCCGATGTCCCAGCCGCTGGTACCGTCCTCGAGCGCGGCGACCCGGTCATGACCGTGCTGGCGAGCGGCCCGACGGCGTCGACCTGTCGCGCTCGGGTCATCGAGCTCGAGCGGGAATGGCTCGGACAAATGGAACCCGTTTAGCCCAGGGATGTCAAGCGCATTGATCATATTACTGAATACAATTGATTATCTTTTCTGGCTTGTCCCCGGGTTGACGCTGACCTTGTGGGCTTGGGCGCGGATCACGCGGGCTTGGGCGGCGGGCTCGCGGATTCCGAGCGCGGCCGGGGTCACGGGTGCCGAGGCGGCCGCGATCGTGATGCGTGAAGGGGGAGTGACCGGGGTCGTCATCGAGGAGGCCGCGGGAGATCTGGCGGATCATTTCGACCCCAAGGGTCGGGTTTTGCGACTCTCTCGCGCGGTTTATGCCGGCCGCTCGTTGTCCGCGGTTGGAGTCGCCGCGCACGAGGCCGGCCACGCGATTCAGGACGCGGCGGGTTACCCCATCCTGGTGGTTCGCAACCTGATCGTCCCGCTGGCGGGCCTGGGCTCGCGGGTTTTCTGGCTGATGATGACGGCGGGTTTCTTGTTGGAGATCGCTCGACTGATTCGCTGGGGGGTGATTCTGTTTCTGGTCATGGTGGCGATCCAGCTCATCGCGTTGCCCGTCGAGTTCGATGCGAGTCGCCGGGGCCGACGGCTGCTCCAATCGACGGGGATCATGGGCGACCAGGAAGACGGCGTGGTCTCGCGGGTGATGAACGCAACCGCGTGGACCTACGTGGCGGCCACGCTCACGGGCGTGATCACGATTATTGATGACCTGGTCGCGCTCGGCTCGCCGGCGCGCCGACATCGGCGTGACTGAGCCGTTCGCGTCAGAGAGTCATCAGATAGGCGATCAGGTCGTCGAGCTCCTGCTTGGTGAGCTCGCCATGCCCGGTGACCTTGTCCGTCGAGTGGTCGCCGGCGAGGACCTCGCGGAGGGTCTTGGCCCGGCCGTCGTGCAGGTAAGGGTCCTTGTCGTAGAGCCCGCGGAGAGAGGGAGGGTTGTAGCCCTGATATCGATCCTGGGGGATCTCGAGGCCAGTCTCGTGGATCTTGCCGTCGGTGCTCTCGGGTCCGCGGTGGCAGGTGTTGCAGGCGGCCTTGGGTGATCGATAGACCTCGCGGCCACGAAGGGCGGCCGGCGACAACCCGCCGTCCTTTTCCAGATTCGGGTTGGGGGGAAAATCCAGGGTGTCCAGGTACGCGATGAGCGCATTGACCTCATCGGGCGTGGGCCGGGGGCCCTGCATGCTCTTCGTGAACGATTCGACCATCGCGTCCTCAAGGCTGGTCTGCCATCCATGCCAGGTCCAGGGTCCGGTTCGCGTCACCCTGCGCAGGGTTGGGACCTTTTTTCGGCTCTTTTCATGGAACGTGCTCAGGTCTTGCCAGCCGTCGTTCAGGGTGTCGAAATCGAGGCCATTGGTGTGGCCCTCGGTGTGGCAGGTATTGCAGCTATACCACTGGTTGAACGACCGCTCGGCCGCGTGAAAGAGAATCTCGCCCCGGCGAGCCAGCGAGGGCGTCCTGGGCCCGCCCAGGTGAATCGTCTCGATCAGGCGAGCCGACTCGGCGTCGACCACCTGGATCGCGTCGGTAAGGTAGTTGGCGACGTAGAGTGTCTTGGAATCCGGTCCAAACGCGATCTCGGTCGGCCGGCCGCCCAGGACCAGCCGCTGATAACGACCATCTTTCTTGAGCAGCTCGGGGGCGATGAGATCGCGCGAACTCTCGGATCGCCACGGGAGACGCTTCAGGTCGGTTCGAAAAAACATCACCTCGTGCGTGCCGCCGCAGGAGACCGCGATGATCCGGCCATCGTGGCTGACCGCGACCCCATGGGCGTCGGACGCCGCCCGTCCCTGAGTATCGAGTGAGAGCGTGTCGAAAGTCTCGAGTCCAACCAGGTCGACCCGCGTCAGTCGCTGGCCGAGCACCCAACCCAGGTCGATGTTGTTACGGGTGGTGGGAAAGCGGCGGTTTTTCATGTTCGCGACAAAGGCCTGCTTTCCGTCGGGCGAGAAAGCGAGCTGGCGCAGGTTGTCGCCGTCAATGGGAATCGACTTCACGACCCTCCAGTCCTTGACGTCGATGACCGACACCCCCTGGCCGCGAGCGTTGCCCACGACAAGCCGTGATCCCTCAGGCGCCAGCGCGATGCCGCGGGGTTCGCGCCCGACCGTGAGCCGGCCCGTGATCTTTCTCGAATCCAGATCGACCCTGACGACCTCGTTGGCAACCCCTAATGTGACGTAGGCCGTCTTGCCATCCAGGGTCATGACGACGCCGCGGGGCTCGGCACCGACCGGGAGCCTTCCCGCGATCGCGAGCTTGCCCCCCTTGATCGTCAGGATCGCCAGGTCTCCGCCATACCAATGAACGACCACCCCGCGCTCGCCGTTCCGTGAAACAGCCACGCCAGAGGGTTTCTCGCCAGTCTTGATCTCGTCGAGTCGCCGGGATTCCTTGGCGTCGACGAGCGACGTCGAGCCGGATGTCTGGTTGGCGATGAGCAGCCGCGTTCCATCACCCGAGAGGGCAAGCGCGATCGGCGAGCGATGCGGCTCGACGGCGGGTTCGCCGGCGATCGTCAAGGATAGCGTGCTAACGCTCGCGAATACGGACGCCACGAGCGCGAACGCCGCAAGCTTCAAGAACAGTGGCCGGACTCGCTTGGCGATGGACACCATCACGATATTCACCCTCGGGGAGTTTGCTCGTGGAAACCAGGCTACAAGGATGGTTCGCGGGCGTGGGGCTCGCGCGCGGGGTGAGGCGCCGCGGTCGTCACATGCGATCGACAACATCGATTCCAAGCATTCCGAGCCCTTTTTTCAAGGTCCGAGCGGTCAGGTCGCAAAGCGCCAGCCGGCTTTGCCTCCGCTCGGGTGAGTCGGCCTTGAGCACCGGACAGCCCTCGAAAAACGTGCTGAACGCATTGGCAAGCTCAAAAAGATGGTCGGTGAGGATGTTTGGCTTACGCTCGTAAGCGGCCAGCTCGAGCACCTCGGGCAGTCGCAACAGCCGGATTCCCAGCCCACGCTCGGCCGGGTGGGAAAGCACGATCACCGGCGGATGCTCTCGGAGCGGCTCGGGGCTCGTATCACCCTTGCGAAAGATGCTCTGGATGCGGGCGTAGGCGTATTGCAGATACGTGGCGGTGTTGCCGTTCATCGCCATCATCTTGTTCCAGTCAAACACGTAATCGCTGATCCGGTTCTGGGAGAGGTCGGCGTATTTGACGGCCCCGGTTCCGACCACCTCGGCGATTCGCTCGCGCTCGGCGAGATCGAGCTCGGGGCTGTTTTCGTCGATGACCGACCGCGCCCGCGTGGTCGCCTCGTCCAGAAGCGATTCCAGCCCCACCACGTCGCCGTCACGCGTCTTGAACGGCCGCCGATCCGGGCCCAGGATCGTGCCAAACGCGACGTGAGCCAGCTCGACGTCGCGATAACCCCATTTTCGAGCGACCTCGAAGAGCTGCTTGAAATGGTCGCCCTGACGATGGTCCACGACATAGAGCACGTGATCCGGGGCCCATTCGGCGGCCCGATAGGCGATCGTGGCCAGGTCGGTCGTGGCGTAGGTAAAGGCACCGTCGGTTTTCCGCACGATGAAAGGTGCCTCGGTCCCCTCGACAAAGACCACGATGGCCCCCTCGCTCTCAACGGCCAGCCCCGCCCGCGTGAGGTCGTCGACCACGCCCGCCAGGCGGTCGTCGTAAAAGCTCTCGCCAAGCTGGACGTCAAACTTCACGCCCAGGCGCTCATAAATGGCGGCGAGGGCGTGGAGCGCATGGGGCATGAATTCGCGCCAAAGAGCACGATTCTCGGGATCACCAGCATGCAGCTTGGCGGTTTCCGAGCGCGCGGCCGTTTCCACGGCCGAGTCGCCCCCCTTGATGCGATCCTGGGCCAGCCGATACAGCCGGGCCAGCTCACTCACCGGGTCGGCGTCGTAGGCGGCTTGATCCCGGGCCGTCTTCCAGCCCCAGAGGATCATGCCAAATTGCGAGCCCCAGTCGCCCAGGTGGTTGTCGCGAATCACTCGATGCCCAAGCGCTGTCAGGATCCGAGCCAGGCTGTCGCCGATAATCGTCGAGCGCAAGTGCCCTACATGCATGGGCTTGGCGACATTCGGTGATGAAAAGTCGATGACGACGGTCGCGGGCTTGGCCCGGGGCTCAAGACCGAGTCGCTCGTCGCCAAGCATCTGGCTCAACTGGGCGGCGATGAAGTCATCATGCAGACGAATATTCAGGAAGCCCGGCCCCGCGGGGACGGCGGGACCGGCGAGAGGCTCAAGCTCAAGCCGCCCGGCCAACTCGGTGGCGAGCTCACGCGGCGGCCGACCGAGCGACTTCCCAAGCGCCATGCAGCCGTTCGCTTGATAATCCCCATGTCGGGCGTCGCTGGCGGGTCGGACGGCTTTTTCAAACGACGCCCGATCGGCCTCTGGAGGGGCGGCGGCTCCGACGATCGACCGCACCCGTTCGAGTACATTCATAACGTCGCCGCATCGCCCCCAGGAGCCGTCTCGCCCGTCGCGTCGGGCCCAGCCGTGACGCGATCGGATTCCGGCTCACGCCATTCGATCCGGGGCGAATCACCCCAGATTTCCTCAAGTGCATAGTATGCGCGATCCTCGGCCGTGAAGATGTGGACGACGAAATCGCCGTAATCGATCAAGGTCCAGCGCCCGTCCTCAAAGCCTTCCATCCCGAGCTTGGCCTCGCCGATCTTTTTCATTTCATGATCAATCTCGCTGGCCATCGACCGGCTCTGGCGGCGGGCACTCGCGGTGGCGATCACGAAAAAATCGACCAGGGGGGTCGTCTTGCGAAGGTCGAGCAAGAGCACGTCCTTGCCCCGATTGTCGGACGCCAGACGGGCACAAATCCGCGCTCGCTCAAGGGCGGTCTCTTGACGCCTTGGCTCGCGCCGATCGAGCGCGTGGCGGGGAATCTCGTCCTGTGAGATTCGCATACCCCCGGTCCGCTTCGGGCGTGGGCTAGCCTTGGCATCCGGAACCGGTTCCAGGGCGGGAGTGATCTCCGTCACGTTCTGATCCAACATTCCATCCACCCAATTGACCTGAATCGAGACCAAGACTTCCTCGACGCCCAGATCCAGGGAGACACAAATCCCCCCGCTCCAGGTTCACGTCCATCCAGTCTACCGCCGATCACGCGCAAGAACCAGCGGGTTGACGGCAAGGAATGGACGAAACGAGGGGATTGCCCGATGCAGGAATGGTCCATCGACCTTCGTGAATTGTCCGCTAGAAGGCGAAGAAATCTCCCGAATCGCGGATTTCGCCGTGATTCTCCAGATACGCGAGCCCCTCGTTTGTCAGCATGCAGTGATGGGTCAATGCCGAGACCGCGACCCAGCCCGCGCGGACGGTCTCGGCCACTCCGGCGAGGAAATCGGCGTACTCGGGAGACGACGGATGCACTCCAAACGTCCAGCGCCGGCTGGGGTCATTCGGAAACATCTGGTGCTGATAACGACCCAAGGTGGCAAGGACTTTTTTCGCGGGCGGCGAAGGCTCTGGCGCGGGTATCTGGGCCATCACCCGGGGGGCGGGGGGCAAGGGATTCGACGTCACCCCTTGCGACCGGTCACGGCTCTCCGCGTCAACCAGGCCGGTGATCGTGAATCGCTTGAAAAACAGCGTGAGCCACGGGAGCACGGCGATCATCAGCACCACGAGTGTTCCCTGGTCAAGCGTCACTCGACCGGGCATGGCGACGTGCAATCCGAGGATCAGGAGGGCCACGCCAGAGATCCAGAGGCCAGCCCTAAGCTGAGTAGTATTCATCCCTTGGGGAGGATCGAGGGGCGCGTCCAGCATCGACGTCCTCGATCCCAAGGAATCGCGCCCAGACCGCCACGGGTCGCGAAAGACCGACAAAGCACCCCCACGGGGACTCGAACCCCGGTCCCTTGGCTGAGAACCAAGTATCCTAGGCCGCTAGACGATGGGGGCGTCTTACGAGACTCTATCATAAATTCGTCGGGCCATCCGTCAAGGGACCGCCGTCGCGGAAAGCGTGGCCACTCTGGGCGAGGAACCATGCGAATCGCCCGAATGGCCCTTGTCTTGAGATAGGTCTTTCCGCCATTGTGAACGTCCCGAATCGCGGTGTGGCCTTGTGGACCCTTCGCCGATTGGGCGCGATCGGCATGACCCCCATGTTTTCCCGTTCCTGACCCAATCCATGCCCAAGATCGAAATTGGCGGTCGGAGCTTTTATTACGAGCCGATCGGCGAGCACGGCGACCCGCTAGTCTTCCTGAGCGGGCTGGGGGGCGATCATCGGGCCTTTAGCCGCCCCCAGCGCCACTTCGCTGGCCGCTTCCGGACTTTCGCGTTTGACGCCCGGGACTCAGGGCGGAGTGATCGCGATCCCCATGGATATACGACCGCCGACATGGCCGGGGACGTCGCGGGCTGGATGGACGCGATTGGAATCGGACCCGCCCACGTCGTCGGCCAGTCGCTGGGAGGGCTGGTGGCGCAGGAACTGGTGCTTTCGCGACCCGATCTGGTGAAAAGCCTGGTCCTGGCCTCGACACATGCCGGGGCAGCACCCTGGCGGCAGGCGGTGATCGAATCCTGGATCGCCATGCGGGCGCTGCTTGACGCCGGCTCGTTCACCCGCGCCGTCCTGCCCTGGCTGGTCGCCCCGACCTATTATGAACGTGAGGGGGGGGTCCAGGGACTGATCCAGTATGCCGAGCGCAATCCCTGGCCCCAGGACGCGGACGCCTTTGCCCGGCTCGCGCGCGCGGCCATGAACCACCAGGCTCGCGACCGCTTGCACGCCATCGCGGTCCCGTGCCTGGTTCTGATCGGGGAGCTGGACCTAGTCAACCCCCCTCGCGTCAGCGAGGAGCTTGTCCGCATGATCCCTGGCGCTCGACTGGTGGTGATCCCGGGGGCTGGCCATATGCCCCACGTCGAGGACCAATCGCGATTTCGTGGCGCGATCGAGGAATTCCTGACGCGGGATGAACGGTCGGCGACGACCACGTATTAATCCGCGACGGCTCTTGGAGGACAGGCGATGAGGCTGCCCCGCGCCAGTGGAATCTTGCTGCATCCCACCTCGCTCCCAGGTTCGCGGGGCATCGGCGAGATCGGCCGGGAAGCCCGCGCGTTCATCGATTTCCTGGCCGCGACGGGCCAGCGATGGTGGCAGGTACTCCCGCTGGGTCCCACGGGATATGGGAATTCGCCTTACCAATCGCATTCGTCGTTCGCCGGCAATCGCCTCTTGATCGATCCCGATGACCTGATCGAGCAAGGCTGGCTCAAGCCCGAGGAATGCCCCAACGATCCCAGAACCATGACCGAGCTGGTGGATTTCGACGCTGTCGCCCCGATCAAGGACCATTGGCTCGAGCTCGCGTTTGAACGATTCGACGCCGAGGCCTCGAACCCCGCGCGCGATGATTTCCTCTCGGCCAACCTGGTCTGGATCGAGGATTACGCCCTCTATTCCGCGATCAAGGATGCCGAGCAAGGCCGCCCCTGGCACCTCTGGCCGACCGACCTGGCCAGGCGCGATCCCAAGGCCCTGGCAACCAGCCGCGACACGCTCGCCCGGCGGGTTCGCTATCACGAATTCGTTCAGCTCGTGTTTCAGGCCCAGTGGCGGAGGCTGCGAGAGCACTGCGACGAAAACGGAATCAAGCTCATCGGCGACTTGCCCATCTTCGTCGCCCACGACAGCGCTGACGTTTGGGCCAACCCCGATCTCTACCAGCTCGACGACCGCGGCCTGCCGACCGTCGTCGCCGGCGTCCCCCCCGATTATTTCAGCGAAACCGGCCAGCTCTGGGGCAACCCGCTTTATCGCTGGGATGTCCACGCGGCCACCGATTACACCTGGTGGACAAACCGACTCAGATTCCTGCTCACTCGCGTCGATCTGGTCCGGATCGACCACTTCCGTGGGTTCGAGGCCTACTGGGAAATCCCCGCCGGGGCTCCCACGGCCGCGCCCGGGCGCTGGGTGGAAGGACCGGGGGCACCCTTTTTTGAATCCCTCAGACGCAAGCTCGGCTCGCTCCCCCTCATCGCGGAGGATCTGGGGCTTATCACGCCCGCCGTCGAGGCCCTTCGCGACCAGTTCGAGCTCCCCGGAATGCGGGTCCTGCAATTCGGCTTTGGACCGGACTTTGGCTCGGAAAAACACCTCCCCCACAGATACCCGCCCCACTGCGTCGCCTATACCGGCACGCACGATAACGACACGACCGTGGGCTGGCTCACCTCCCACGACGTGGCGACCACTCAGTCCTCGAGCGAAATCGAGGCCGAGCGCGCGTTCGCCAGGCGTTACCTGGGGACCGGTGGGTCCGCGCACTGGGAGATGATCCGGCTCGCGTTCGCCTCGGTCGCCGACACGGCGATCGTCCCCATGCAAGATGTCCTGGGCAAGGACGGGCGGGCACGAATGAACCTTCCCGGCCGGGCGGGGGGAAACTGGGGTTGGCGGATGCGCGCGGGGGAACTGGGCCAGGGGGATTACGACCGACTGGCGGAGCTCACCGCGGTTTTCAGCCGCTGGAACGGCCCGCCACCGGCCGCGATCGACCCCCGCCACCGCGAGCCGGCAAACCCTTGAGTCCATGCTTCCCGAACGCATTCGCTCGTGAGTATTCGAGTCACCCAATCCTGATCAGACACATCCCTGAATGTAGGAGATCAAGTGCTGGTTCTCGGTATGCACCTTGTCGTAGAGAACTCGCACCACGTCTCCGACCGAGACGATGCCCACCAGGTCGTCCCCCTCGAGCACGGGGATCTTGGCGATGTTGCGCTCGCTCATCTTACCCATGACCACCTCGACCTCGTCTTCCATGCCGCAGGTGATTGGCGACCTGGTCATGACCTCGGCCACCGAGAGCCGGCCACCCCGGTCGCCGCGATTGTGAATCAATCGCAACACGTCTCGCTCACTGAGAATGCCGACCAGCCGACCCTCGTGATCGACGATCGGCAAGGAGCCGATGTTATTCTGGACCAGCTTGGCGAGTGCCTCCCCGACCGTTGCCTCGGAATCGAGAATGACAACCCGACGACCCTTGTTCTCAACGACGTCTCGAACCAACATGACAGCCTCCCCGGAACGGAGCGACCGCGCGATCCCGAATTGGGAAGTGACGACGGAAAGGCGCGACCTGGTATCGACATCGAGGAAATGTGACGAACTCTCAGTTTGACAAAGGCGTCTCGCGTTTGCAATCTTTTTTTTCTGGAACGGAATGATCGGCGATGGACGGCGAAACGCCCTCACCAAACCAACCGAACGCGACGCGGCGGACTCCCGTGGCGATTCTGGTCGGATTGGCCCTGGTACTCGTGTTGGGGATTCGCGCGATTCACGCCGATCAGCCGATTGTCGAGAACTTCGTGGGCCGGCAGATCCCCACGGCCATGGTCGCGCGGAATCTGGCGAAGGGGTCCGGATTCCTCTACCCCCAGCTCGACACCGCCCCATTCCCGAACTATTTCGTGGTCGAGCCGCCGATTTACCAGTCGCTCGTGATCGCTCTCGCCACGCCGACTGGGCTCTCGATCACGATGGCCGGGCGATTCGTGTCCGCGATCGCATGGGCGATCATGACGATGAGCCTCCTCGTGATGATCAGGTCTCGAGAAGGCATCGGGGTGGCGGCTTGGGCCGCGATGGCACTCGCGGTCTTTCCTCTCGGAGTTCGATACGGCCGTGCCTTTCAGCCTGATTCCCTCGCGCTCGGGCTCGTCATGGCCGGCTTCGCATGCTGGGACCAGGCCATGCGGGTTCAGGCTCGCCGCGCGGGCCAAATCCTCATCGCCCTGGCCTGGTGCCTGCTCGCGGCGGGATTCGCCTCGAGAGCCATCCTGGTCTATCTGCTTGTTCCGATCGCGTTCGGACGACTCAGACGCGTGAATTCAATCCATCTCCCGACCCTCGCCGCGACGGTGCTGCCGGCGGTCGTCTGGTATGCCTGGGCCTTTAGCCTCTCGAATCGAGCCGGCGGCTCGCTCGCCTCAGCCGACAACCAAGCGCTCTGGTTGGGAGCGGCGGGCGCGGCGAGTCCGTTTCGCCCGGAGACGGCCCTTTTCGTGATTCGCGTGTTGTGTGTGCGAGCATTCACGCCGGTTGGAATCGTGCTCGCCGTGTGGGGCCTCGGCAAGAGAGGATCCTCGGGCGATCGGCTCTGGCTCGTCTGGGCGGGGACGACAATCTTGGCGATGGCCCTGGTCTCGGCCAAGCTGCACCATGAGTATTACTGGCTGCCAATCGCCCCCGCCGTCGCCGTTGGGGTGGGGCGATCGCTCGACCGGATCATGCGAATCCAGCCCCGACTGGGGATAGCGACCACGCTTGCGATGCTTGGTCTCTCGCTGGCTCAATCGCTGCCGACTTTCGAAACGCCCCGCGAATGGCGCTCGATCATCGCCGCGGCCCAGGCCGTCCAGGGAACGGTCCCCCGAGACGCCCTCGTGGTCGCTCCCGAGGCCCTCCTTTTCCAGGCTGATCGTCGCGGCTGCCGACTGGAATGGACACCCCCCGCCATGAGCAGGGCCACTGGCGAATGGGGCGAAAAACAGGCCATCGAAAAACCCATCGAGCTGGTCGAATTCTATCGGCTCAAGGGGGCTCGCTTTTTCGCCGATCTCGGCGACGCCGGCGACGACCCGCGGCGAAAGGACTTGCACGACGACATCCGCCGACGATACAAGGTCATGGTGGACCTCCCCTCGATTCTGGTCGCTGAACTGGCCGAGCCCGAGACCTCCCACTGATGTCAAGCGAAGCCCGGCCAGTAACCGTTCCCGAATTCGCCGCCTGGAAGGCGCGAAACCGACGGATCAGCGTCTTGACCGCGTATGACTACCCGACCGCCCTGCTTCTCGACGCGGCCGGGGTCGACTGCCTGCTCGTCGGCGACTCGGTCGGCACGACGGTTCAGGGATGGGATTCCACGCTCAAGGTCACACTCGACCAGATCATCTATCACGCCGAGATGGTCGCCCGGGCCGCCAAGCGAGCTTTGGTGGTGGCCGATCTGCCGTTTCTATCGTATCAGGTCTCGCGCAGGCAGGCCATTCGTTCGGCCGGCCGCGTCCTGAAGGAGACCAATTGCCAGGCGGTCAAGATCGAAGGGGGTCGGACCCAGGCCGAGACCATTCGCGGCCTGGTTGAGGTGGGGATCCCGGTGATGGGGCACGTGGGTCTCACGCCGCAATCGATCCGTCGGCTTGGGAGCTATCGGGTCGAGCGCTCGGCCGAAAAAGTGACGGCCGACGCCCTCGCCGTCGCCGAATCGGGGGCGTTCGCCGTGGTGCTCGAGTGCATTCCGACCGATCTGGCGGCCTCGATCACGGCCAAGCTCACCATCCCGACCATCGGCATCGGCGCTGGCCCGCACTGTGACGGGCAGGTGCTCGTCTTGCACGACATGCTTGGGTTGGGTGGGGAATTCAGCCCCAAGTTCGCCCGTTGTTATGCTCCTGTTGGCGACGCGATCCAGGCCGCCGCCGAGCGCTACGTGGCCGACGTCGGAGAGGGCCGTTTCCCCGCCGAGTCCGAGAGCTATCGCTAGCCCGCGAAACTCACCCTGGAGCCCAAAGACATGAGCACCCACGACGAGCTCGTCCGCAAACACTGCGTCCCCTGCGAGGGAGGAATCCCGCCACTCTCGCGATCGGAGGCCGAGGACTTGATGACGAGCGTCCCCGGCTGGTCCCTCAAGGGGACAGGGGACCGAATCAGCCGATCCTGGACCATGAAAAACTTCATGGCCGGGATCGATTTCTTCAATCGCGTCGCCGCCCTGGCCGAGGAGGAAGGGCACCACCCCGACCTCAGCCTGGAAAGCTATCGCAAGGTCGAGATCACCATCTGGACCCATGCGGTCGGCGGTCTCACCGAGAACGATTTCATCCTCGCCGCCAAGATCAACGACCTGCCCGTCAAGCTCAAGAAGTAGACGCCACCCACACGGGTGCGCCAACGGATTCTGGCATTCGGTCCGCGCGGAAGGTTTTTGGCCTGTCGGCGACTCGGAGGCTTGGAGAATCGAGGGCCGACCCTTAACGGACCCGGCCCGCTCGCGTGACCACGGACGTGAGTCCGTGGTTTCAGACAGGACAAATGTCCTCCAACCTTGGGCGTAAGCCCGATTCCTGCCCAGGATCCGCACCCACTCGCCCGCGGATCAAGTCACCGCTCGCGTGGATCACGCTCCTGGCCAAGCGCCGACTCACGGCCCGATCGGGCTCACGCCCGAGCTTATTGGACCTACGTCCCGTTCGGACCACGGACTCACGTCCGCGGTCACGTTATGCGCCGACGTGACGCGCTTGGGTCGTCCCGTTCCAACGTTCGCTGGCCAGCGCACTCGTTGAGCCGTGTTCGGCGAAGTCGTGGTCTCGGCTTCGCCGCGGCAGGTTCGATCCCGACTTTCAAGAAACCGCCAGAACCCGTTGGCGCACCCGCGCGGGACTTTGACTCGCGGGCCCCAGGCCCAAGCGAATAAGGGACAGGTGCCGTGCATGGCGCGGCATCCGTCCCCAATTCCACCCGTTGTCTTGATCAGAAGGCCCGAAAGCCCTGGGCCCTAGCCCACGAGCTCCTTGATGGGCGCTCCCCCGTCGACGACCTTCATCGGCCGGCCACGCGGCGTGGTGTATTGAGTGGCGATATTGATTCCCATGCTCTGGGTAAGGGTGGCGATCAGGTCCATGACGCCGACGGGGTGGTCGACGATATCGACGCCGTCCTTGTCCGTGGCCCCGACGACCTGGCCCCCCTTGATCGAGCCGCCACCCACCACGACCGACCAGCTCCGTGGCCAGTGGTCGCGGCCGGCGTTTTGATTGATCCGCGGGGTGCGCCCGAACTCGCCCATCCAGACGATCGAGGTGGTTTCGAGCAGGCCACGCGAGGCCAGGTCGGCGGTGAGCGCGCCCATGCCCTTGTCAAGTTCGGGCAAGAGCCTGCGTGAAAGTGCGTCGAAGTTATTGGTGTGGGTGTCCCAGCCGTCGAGCGCGACCTCGACGTAGGTCACGCCCTGCTCCACCAGCCGCCGCGCCATCAGGCAGCCCGATCCGAATGATCCCTTGCCATAGGCGTCGCGGAGGGCCGCGGGCTCCTGGTCGAGATTAAACGCCGCTTGATATTTGGAATTCATCATCCGCAAAGTCTTGGAATAGATCGCCTTATGGTCCGAGGCGGCCTGGACCTTGCGCTGGTCGACGAACTGGTTTTCAACCTGGCCGAGCATCCGCAGCCGCCGATCGAGCCGCCATCCCTCGACATCCTTGGGCGGGCGCAGGTTGGCGATCGGGGTATTGGGGTTTTGCACCATGAACGGCGAATACGACATCCCCAGGAACCCCGCGCCAATGCCTGGAGTATTGATCGAGATGCAATGCGGCAGGTCGAAATTCTCGAGCCGTTCGCCCAGTTCCATCGCGCAGACCGATCCCCAGCCGGGATGGGTGACCGTGGGATTGGGCGAATAGCCCGTGTGCATGAGATAGCGGCCGCGATCGTGATTCCCTTCCTTCGAATCCAGCGAGCGGATGATGGAGAGGTGCTTCATCTGCTTGGCGACCAGCGGCATATGCTCGCTGATCTTGACCCCGGGGGCCGAGGTCTCGATTGGGCGGAAGGGGCCGCCGTTTTTCTCGCTGTCGGGCTTCAAGTCCCAGATGTCGAGGTGCGAGGGCCCCCCTCCCATCCAGAGCACGATGCAGCTTTTGTTCGTCTTCTTGAGGGCCGCGGCGTTTGCCTCGAGAGACGAGAAAAACTGGACGGCTGGAATACCAAGCGCCGTCGAGGCGAGGTGCCCGAGCCAGTGCCGCCGCGTCATTCCACTGGGAAGCTCTCGATCCGACATGAGCAGGGGCTCCTCATGATGCCGTTCGCCGCCTCGGTCCCCCCGCCCACGCAAGCGAGAAGAGCCTGGCCGCGGCCGGACACACTCTCAGTGATTCAGAATGAATTCGTTGGAATTGAGCAGCGACCAAAACAGGTCCTGCAAGACCTGCAAGTGGTCTGGGAACGACTCGAGATACTGGCGGCCCTGGTTTCGTTCCTTGGTGGTGGGATAGCGGCTCAGCGCCCCCAGATAGACCGAATCCAGCATCACGTTTTGCGGGGACCGGGATTGCCGGCTCGCCACTGTCACGACATCGTGGAGGAAGCTGCCAGGCTTGCAGGAAAGCGCGTCGTTCATGAGCTCGCCGTTCATCATCATGAGCGCCTGGGGGATGGTCCCCTGGAAATTCGTGGTCTCCTCGGCTTCGTCGTTGGCGAAGGCAAAGAGGAACTGCCGCATCCAGGCGTCTCGTTTCTTGAGGTCGGATTCGCGGGTCCCAGCCCGGTGCGACGTGGTCGCCGTGATCAGCGAATCGAAGAGCTGCTCCGGGGTCATGGGCTTGAGCTGCATGACGTTGAAGAGCCCTTCGTCCTTGGCGTTATCCTTGGTACGGACAGCGCTGAGCTGATAGGCACGGCTGGCGGTGATCCAGCGACAGAGGGCTTTCACATCGTAGCCGCTGTTTTGAAAGTCGGCGGCCATTTTGTCGAGCAGTTCGGGATGCGAGGGAGGGTTGTGCGAGCCGAAATCATCCACCGGGTTCACGAATCCGCGACCCAGGAAGTGGGCCCACATGCGATTCACGAACGCCTTGGCCATGTCGCCGTTCTTCGGATCGGCGATGAGCTTGCCAAGCTCCGAGCGCCGTACCACGTCCGTCCCCTGGCTGATCTTGCGCCCATCGAGAAACTGAGGAAACGCGATTCCCATGAGCCCATTCCTGCGCTCGAATCGCACATAGCTATCCGTGGGCTCGTCGCGAAGCTCGGTGTGGTCGTAGGCCTCAAGACCGGTCGCGTCGGCCTTGCGAACCTCCTCGGTTCGCATCCCCTTGAAAAAGGCGTTGACGCCCCAAAAATCCTTTTGCTTCCAGTCATTCGACGGGTGGTCGTGGCACTGGGTGCATTGAATCTGCTGACCCAGGAATAGCCGGGTCGTACGCGAGGTCAACGGCACGGCGTCAAACTCGAGGTGCGCCAGGACAAAGTTGACCGCCCCGTTTTCCTTATTCGAGCCGGTTCCCGAGACCAATTCGTGAACCGTCTCGCTCCAGGGGCGATTGGCGGTGAATTGTTTACGCAGCCAACTCGTGAGCGAGCCCCGGTCAACCATCCGCTCCTGAGCATTTCGCCCGATCAACAGGATCGTCCACTGAGTGGCGAAATTCTTGGCGTAATCGGGATGCTCGAGCAGATACTCGACCAGCTTTTGCCGTTTGCCACTCTCACGAACCGCCAGGAAGGCCTTGGCCTCCTGCACGTTAGGGATTCGCCCCAGCAGATCGAGATACACCCGGCGAAGGAACTCCTCGTCGGTTGCCATTCTCGCCGGCTTGACCTTGGCCTTGGCCCACCCTTCCTCGATCAGGGCATCGATATAATCGAGCCTGACCGGGGCCTTGACCGATGACTCGTCAGGCTTGGGCTTGGACTCATCCCCGGCCAGGACCGGCCGAGCAAGCCCCGCGAGCACGACGGCGGCCAAAAGCGCCCCCGCCAGGCCCGTCACCCCAATGGCGGCAAAACGCCCCCCCACGCAAGCCCATCGCGTCGTCATGGACTTCTCCCCGATCACCTTGGACAAACGACAGCCGCCACACCCGATTCAACCGCCACCAAAACGTCAACCCTCACACGACCCAATCCCTGACCACCTCGAACCCACCTACGAATCTCTCGAGTGATTGCATCTTCCTATGCGGTCTATCACTCAGTACTACGAATACAATAACAAGTCGTGACGAGCAACTTTCTGGCGTTCACGAAAATCACCACGCCAAGACATGCACGCACTCGACGAATCGTTCGAGTCGCTGAGGTCGCCTCTTGCCCTGAGCATGTTGCACATCGACCGCGAGCATCGGACGTTGATGGTCGCATGGTCTCTCTATTTCACATTGTTTTTGATCGGAATCAGGAAAGCAAGGGAAAAGCAATTCTCGGTTTCCCGATTTTCTTGGGGTCTGGCGTGATCGTGATGTCGGTCGGAACAAGGCTCTTGGCGCGGGAAGTGGCCTAGATTAGCATCTTCGATCGCCGGCAGGGAGGCCGGCTCCTTGATCCTGGTGTCGGGTGTTCTTCCCGATCAGCGATTGTCCTCGCCATTGATCCCATCAGGGAACGTGCTGGAATCAGGTGCCTTTCCTTTGCCCCGGCTGATGCGCTCGACCACGAGGGTGTCAGTCGACGGTTGATCGAGGCGTGCCCGTGTCGCCGCGTTGCCGCTCGATTTCGGCTTCCATTCGCGCCTGTGCTTCGTCGGGCGAGAGGGCTTTGACCTGGCCATCCTCCCGGGTGAGGATTGACCCGCCGGTCTCGCGTGCCCGGCGTATGACCTTGACCGCGGCCTGACGGAACGCGGCATCGGCGAGTTCTTTCAAGGACCGTTGTTCAGGCTCGGGTATGGGATCAGCTCTCCCACTGGTTCTGAATCATTTGATATCGCCCAGGATGATGCTCCACGAGCTTCCCGGGGACAAACGAGTAGGCGGAATTCCTCAAATCGGTGACGGTCTTGAGATCGCCTCGCCCCGCAGGAGTCGTTTCGAATCCGAAGTCTTTCCGCGCCTCCGACAGTTCGCTGAACTCGCCTCGGGGCACGACATCGGTCGGAAATCGCGGGGGCATCACCTCGGGCCGGTCGATCAGTGGACCAGTCGTCCCTGGCCGGGGTCGACACGGTGGTAGTGGATCTCGTTGAGCCTGCGGTAGTGGGGGGAGCTGAGCTTGAGCTCGTGGTCGGAGCCGATGGCCTCGACGCGGCCGGCGGAGAGCAAGACGATCCGATCGACCGACTGGATGGTCGCCAGGTTGTGCGAGATCAAGAACGTCGTCCGCCCCTTGGCGAAGGCGGCGACGGCCTTGCGAATCAAGACTTCGTCCTGGATGTCGACCGCGCTCGTGGCCTCGTCCAGGATCAGGATCGCGGGGTCGCAGAGCATGGCGCGGGCGAGCGCGATTCGCTGGCGCTGGCCGCCTGAGAGACCCGCGCCGCGCTCGCCCAGAACGGTGTCGTAGCCATTGGGTAGGGCCGTGATGAATTGGTGAGCGTAGGCCCGCTCGGCCGCCTTGATGATCGTGTTTCGCCCCGCGCCGGGGTTGCCATAGGCGATGTTGGCCGCGACGGTGTCTTGAAACAGAATCGTCTCTTGCAACACGATCCCGATCTGGCGCCTGAGTCCCCGAATCTGAAGGTCGCGGATGTCGCGGCCGTCGATTCGAATCGCGCCGGCATCGACGTCCCAGAAGCGGGGCAGGAGATTCATGAGCGTGGTCTTGCCACAGCCATTGGGACCGACCAAGGCGATGGTCTCGCCATGTTCGACGGCGAGACTGACCCCTTTCAAGACCGGCTCTCCCTTGTGATAGCCAAAGGTCACCTGGTCGAATTCGATTCGCCCCTGGTGACGAGGCGCGGCCACGACGCGCTTGCTTTCGCGAACGGTGGGACGGCGGTCCATGAGCGCCCAGATTCGGTCCGCGGCGGCCGAGGCCCGCTGGATCTTGGAGTGGACGTTGGCGAGCTTGCGAATGGGGTCCGATACCCCCGCGAGCATCGCGTAGAGCGTCAGCAAATCCTGGATCGCCATTGGGCTCGAGGCGAGCTGAAGGCGAAAGAGCCCCAGATTGAGATAGATCGTGCGATTGAGGACCAGGTACGAGCCCGCGAGCAGGGCGATCGCGACCGTGGTCAGGGTCAGCAATTCGAGCACTGGGTCCGACGAGGCGTCGATCATCGCGACCCGGACGCTCTTCTTGTAGAGATTCTTGGTCTCGCGAAAGAACCGCCGCCGCTCGACCCGCTCCATGGCGAAGGCCTTGATGACCTTCATCCCTTGGAAGCTTTCCTGGAGGATCTTATAGATCGACGACATGCTCTCGAGCGACCGCCGGACGGCGCGTTTCATGACCTTGCCGACGCGATAGGTCGCGGCGGCCGAGATCGGCACCAGGACCAGCGTGAGACAGGTCAAGCGCCAGTTGAACCAGAGAGCGCCACAGAGGCAGACGGAGATGCGCATCGGCTCGCGGATCAGCTTGCTCATGAGCGTGCTGAGGCCCTGGCCAAACGACTCCATGTCGTTGGTGAAGCGGGCCATGAGCTCCGACGACGCCTGACTGGTGAAGCTTTCGAGGTCGAGGTTGATCGTGCGGCGAAAAAAGCGGTTGCGAATGTTGAAAAGCGTGAGCTGCATCACGTCCGCGACCAGGGACTCCTGGAAAAACACGAAGCAGCCCTTGATCGCGACGCCGACCATCACAAGCGCGATCAAGAGCACGAGGGTCGTGAAGCTATCTTGGGGCAGATAGCGGTCGATGTAGGGTTTCGCCACTTGATAGACGCGTTTCCGCCGTGCCTGGTCGGTGATCTCTCCGTCGATGTCCACGGGGCGGCGGGCGAGGGAGGCCATCTCTCCCTTGCGAAAAAGGCTGGCGGAATCGCCGAGTTCCTTCACGCGAGTCAGGGCGACGGCGTGCTCGCGTCGCTGGCGTTCGAGTCGTTCCAGCTCGTCATCGGGGAGTGCGTCGCGGGGGTCGCGAAGGACCGTGAAGCCGATCTTGCTCTCGCGGCCACGGAGGGCCTTTTCCAGGACCTCGAGCTCGCCATGGATGCGTTGATAGCGATCCTTGAGGGCGTCGTTGCCGGCCTTGCCGTCGTGGCTCGCGTCGATGACGAATTGGGCCTCGATCTTGCGGGCGTCGAGCTGGACGATTTGTTGGTCGGCGGAGTCGATCCGTTCGTTGATCCAGCGCCTGGGGTTCTGGCTATCGAAAAGGATATGGAGCAGGGGATAAACGGCCCCGAGCTCGGTGAAAAACAAGAGCGCGACCATGGCCGCGCAGCCGATCGACATGGCGAATCGGAGCTTGTATGGCCAGGCGAACCGGACAAGGCGCGCGAAATTCTTCATGATCGACAGCCGTCGCCCTGAATAAGACCCGAAAAGCGTCCATGCGGCGTCCGGGCTCTTCTAAAAAAGGCCAAGACGATCGGGTTAGGGAGTCTTTACCAGGAACCCTTTCCCGAGGCAACCCGAACTTGGCGCGTGGCTCGCTCGAGTCCCGAGGGGAACGAAACCTGTAAAGAGATCGCGTACGCGCGCCCGCGCGGGATCGTCCGATTGCCCTTGGAGAATCCAGGGCATGTGGTTATGATTTCGCGCGATCGAGGGTTGTCCAGGGCGATTGAGCTATCTGGGCGGCCCACCGTCACGGAGGACGGCATGAAGCTGCTCGCCCTGGTTGAATCCGCCGACCATGTTTGTTGCCGCTACCGGATCAAGGCGTTCGGGTCCGCGCTTGAGCGCGCGGGCTGGGCGCTTGAATGCCATGGCTTGGAGCATACAGTGGCGGGACGGCTCTCGCGGCTCAAGTCGGCGGCCGATTTTGACTCCGTGATCCTTCAGCGCAAGCTTTTGCCGGCGTGGCAGCTTGCGTATCTTCGTGCCCGGGCGCGGTATCTGGCGTTTGATTTCGACGATGCCGTGCTTTATCGCGACTCGTACAGCCGGCGTGGTCCCCGCGCGTTCTGGCGAGGCCGGCGGTTTGCCCGCACCGTCCAGACGGTCGACGCGGTTATTGCCGGCAACGACTTCCTCGCCGATTGCGCGCTCCGCGCGGGCGCGCGGGCCGACCGGGTCCATGTGATCCCGACCTGTGTCGAGCCTGAACGATATCCGATCGCCCGCCGCGACCTCTCGGCGTCGAGCGGTCTCGAGCTGGTCTGGATCGGCTCCTCGAGCACGCTCAAGGGGGTCGAACAGGCGCTGCCGATCTGGAAGCGAATCGCGCGGGACCTACCCGGGACCCGAATGCGAATCATCTGCGACCGGTTCCCAGAGGATTTCCCGCTCGCCGTCGAGCGCGTGGCCTGGAGCGAGCAAGCCGAGTCTTCCGAGCTGGCACGCGGTGGCGTGGGGGTGAGCGTGATTCCCGACGACCCGTGGAGTTGGGGCAAGTGCGGGCTCAAGATCTTGCAGTACCAGGCGGCCGGCCTGGCGGTGATCGCGAGCCCGGTCGGCGTGCATCGGGACATGGTTCGCCCTGGCGAAACGGGCTTTCTGGCGACGACTCCCGACGACTGGTCACGGGCCGTGTCGCGGCTCGCGGCGGATCCCAACCTTCGTGCGTCGCTGGGCGATCACGGTCGGCGGCGGGTGGAGGCCGAGTATTCGGTGGCGGCGTGGTCGGCGGCATTCACGACCTCGGCGACCGGGGGCGAGCGGACGACGTCGGGGCGTTCCTGGGCCGTCGACCGGGCTTCCGGACCCCCTCGCGACCAACAGTGGAGACGGACTTTCGAGGCCGCGCGGTCACTCAACCGGATTGGTGATCGATGAGCATCACCCAGCCTCGAGAACGAGTCGCCCGCGCCGAGCTCGAATCGGCCGAGTGGCACCGTCGCGACCTTGATCTTGAGCTCAAGCGGATGTTCAAGCCTCCCGATTGGGCCTGGTCGCAAAAAAGCGACGTGGGCTGGTGGCACACGGCGGGCTGGGGAAGCGAGCTCCTGGGCGAGGAAGGGCTCGAACTCGATCGCTGGCGCTCCGAGGGGCGGCTTTCGGTGATCAAGGAGGGACCCCATCGGGTCGTCTATAAGGTCAACCTGCCGCGCGGCCCGATCTACATCAAGCATTTCCTTACCCCCGACCGCCGTTCGATGCTCCGCCAGTGGGTTCGCCGAGGAAAGGGGCGAAACGAGGGCAGGCGCTCGCTGCATCTGGCCTCCCTGGGCCTTCCCACCATCACGCCGGTCGCCCTTGGAGAGCGCCGCGTCCGACGGTTCCTTTTCGAGAATTACCTGGTCACCCTCGCCGTCGACGACGCGACACCACTTGACGAATTCGTCGAGCGATCGCTCCCCAACTGGCCCGAGCCCGCTCGATCCCTGACCCGAAAGCGGCTCGCCGACGCCCTCGGCGTCATGACCGCCCGACTGCACGACGCCGGACTCGTGCACCAGGATTTCCACCCCGGAAATATCCTCGTCCGCTTCGGCCGCGATCAAGTCCCCGAGCTGGTCATGATCGACCTGGACGCGCTCCGCAGGCGAAAGCGCGTGACCTGGTCGCAGGCGCGCGGCAACCTCGCCCTCCTGGACCATTTTTTCTGGCTCAGGAGCAGTCGCATCGATCGCTACCGATTTGTGAAGACCTATCTGGCGGAGCGACGCGTCGGAGGGACCAAGCCCCCCCCACGCGCGTTCGCCCACGCGATCGAGACCGAGACCCGGCAGTGGGCGGAGCGGCTCTGGAGGCGCTGGGGCAGGCGCTGTCGCGGATCGAATAAGTATTTCGAGACGCTCTCGGCCGGCCCCTGCTGGGGGGCGGTGTCGCGCGATCTGGACCCGGAATGCGCGCGGGCCTTTGTCGCCGACCCCGACCACGCGTTTCTGGGAGCCGATGTCGAGACGATCAAGGATTCGCGGACGACAACCGTGGCCCTGGCGACCATGACGGTTCAAGGCCAACCCCGGCGGGTGGTGATCAAGCGGTTCAATCGCAAGAAATGGCTGGATCCGCTCCTTGCGTTGGTGCGTCCGACGCGTGCCTGGCGGTCGTGGCAGGCGGGCCAGCATCTCGCGGCTCGTGGAGTTCCGACGCCGCGGAATCTGGCGTTTGTCGCGCGTCGGCGGCGGTTTTGGCAGGCCCCGCTCACCTGGTTCTTGCCTCACGAGACGTATCTGATCACGCTCAAGCAGGGGCACGCGATCCCGCTCTCGAGCTATCTCACCGAGGTCTTGCCCGCGCTCCCGGCGGCGGAGCGCCGAACTCGCAAGGGGGCCGCGCTCGAGGCCCTCGCGCGGTTGATTCGAACCCTGCACGAGCGCTCGCTGTCTCACCGCGATCTCAAGGCATCGAACATTCTGATCGAGCCCGACCGCGACGAGCTCTCGTTGATCGATCTGGTTGGCGTGTCGCTCAAGCACCCGCTTCCCGAGCGCAGGCGTGTCCGGGACCTGGCTCGGCTGGCGGCAAGCGCCCTTGCCGTCCCGGGGACGACCCGATCCGATTTGCTCCGGTTCCTCCGCGCCTACCGGCCCTGGGGCTTGAGCCCGCTTCACGATTGGAAGGGGCTCTGGCGGGCGATCGACCGAGGGATCGGGCGCAAGCGTGACCTGAACCAGCGGCGTGGACGACCACTCTCTTGACCCAACACGAGGGGATCTCTTGATTCGACCTCGCGCTTCGCTCTTGGCTCATGCCCTGTCGTTCGCCCTGGTCGGCGTGGGCCTCGCGATCGCGGGAGGGACCGGGTGCTCCATGCTCCCCGAGCGTGGTCGGCCGCTGGTGCCGACACGCCATCAGGTGCGAACGGGGCCCTTTCTCGTCTTCTCGAACTTTCCACTTGGCGAGGAGAGCGAGGCGATCCGGTCGTTGGTCGCCCTCGAGCGTGACTTCCAGGAGCGGCTAGGCCGACCCCCCTCGTCAGCGCCCCGACCCGTCGAGATCTATGTTCTCGACGATCACGAGGCATTTACTCATTTCCTCAAGTTTTATTATCCCGAATTGCCCCCCCGTCGGGCCTTCTTCCTGGCGCGGGACCAGATTCGCCTGGTCTACACCTACTCGAGCCCCAGGCTCGAGGAAGACCTCCGACACGAGGCAACCCATGCGCTCCTGCACGGGGCCTACGGCGACCTTCCCTTATGGCTCGACGAGGGCCTGGCGGAGTATTTCGAGACCGATCTCGCCCAGCCCACCCTCGTGCGCGAGCGAGCCGTTCGTCTGCTCGACGATCTCGCGGCCGGCTGGACCCCGAGCTTGACCCGGCTCGAGACGCTCGTCGACATCCATCAAATGACCCCACGCGACTATCGCGAGGCCTGGGCCTGGGTCCATTTGTTCCTGGATGGTCCGCCAGAATCCAGGACGTTGTTCGCGAGCCTGATCGAGAGTCGGTCGCGAGCCGGCGAGCTGGCGAGCCTGGCGGATCGCCTGGCCAAGAATGGGGCGACCAACGAGCGAATGCGCGACCATGTCCAGGCCTTGCGAACCAGCCTGGACGCCGCCGTCGCCAAGCCCGAGCCGACCTCCTGGCTGCCATCGTTCCTTCGCCGCTGATCAGTCTGGGCGTGGTTGTGTGAGCAAACGTTGGTCGGGCGTTCGCGTGATGGGGAGTTCGATCGTGACCTTGAGTCCGGGATGGGCGTTGTCGGCCCTGACCCGACCCTGGTGAAGGGTCACGGATCGCTCCACGATCGACAGCCCGAGTCCGACGCCGCCACTCGATCGACCGCGATCGTCGTCGACCCGAAAAAACGGCTGAAAAATGGCTTGGAGCGATTCCTCCGGGACTCCGCCGCCGTGGTCGCGAATGGTGAGGGCGGCGAGCCCCTCGCGGGTTGAAAGGGTCAGCTCGATCGGCGTCCCCTCGGGGGCGTGGCGGATCGCGTTTCGCAGGACGTTCTCGACCGCGCGGCGGATCTGCTCGCGGTCTCCCTTCAGATCGACATTGGGTTCCAGGTTGAGCGCGATCCAGCAGCCCTTGGCCTCGACCTCGGGGATGCATTCCTCGACGATCGCGAGAGCCAGCTCGCCGAGCGGAACCATCTCCGCGGGCCTGGAGGCGGGATCGCGCTCGGCGGTTGTTAATTCGAGCAACTCCTCGACGAGGCTTGTGAGCCGCTCGAAATCGCGCTTGATCCGGGCGAAGGCGGTGTCGGGATCGTCGCTCATCCGGGCGAGCTCGAGATTGAAGCCCAACCTCGCCAGCGGCGAACGGAGCTCGTGAGAGACATCTTGCAACAGCCGTAATTCGGCCGAGCGGAGTGTCCCGATCTGGTCCGCCATCTGGTCGAACGCGCGAGAGAGCTCGCCGATTTCGTCGCCGCGCGTGGAGTTCGCCCGCGCGGCGAGATCGCCTCGCCCGAATTGATCGACGACCTTCCGCAGGCTTCGCAGAGGGGCGACCAAATGAACGGCGAGGATATAACCCAGGGCGGTGATCACGAGCCCGACCGCCCCCAGATAGGCCATCATGTTCGGCGGGCCGGTACCACGATTGAGAACGATCAGGAGCCGATAGGCCCCGCCCCCCATCGACCGTGAGAAGACGAGTCTTCCCCCCACGCGTCGGGGTGGTCCCTTGGAATCACGAAAATCCATCAGGAACGCCGAACGATCCGCGCCCGTCACCAGATCGTGCCCGGAGGCGTCGGTGAGCGAGTGCTCCGCTCCATAATAGGCATCGAGCCGCTTGAGATAAGCGGCCAGACCCGCGGGACCCTCGTCTCGATAGGCGCGAAGGGCCTCGTCCTCGATCAGGGCGAAGGTGCGGTTCAGAAAGCTGATCGGCCCCAGGTCATCCTGGCGCCCACGGTACATCCCAACCGCGAAGACCGCCAGCGAGACCGCGAAGGTCCCGAGCAACCACAGGATGATCTTGGCGTGGATCGATTTCATGGGCATCGTCCCTCGACTCAAGACTCCGGGCCCAACCGGAACAGATATCCCACGCCGCGGACCGTCAGGATTCGCGAGCCCCGGTGTCCCAGTTTTTTTCTCAGGTTGCACACATGCATATCGATGACTCTGTCAAATCGCGAGGCCCTGCGGCGATAGAGCGCGGCCGTCAGCTCGTCTCGCGTGACCGTGCGGCCGGCAGCGCGGACGAGCCATTCCAGGATGTCGTATTCGATCGCCGTGAGCGGGATCGGCTCGTGGTCGCACCGGGCCTCGCGGGCGCTGGGAATGAGCGAGACCCCTTCGGCCTCGATCGTCTCGACTCGCTTTGATGGGTCGCCAACCCTCCTCAGCACCGCCCGAATCCGCGCCAGCAGTTCCTCGGGGCCAAATGGCTTGGGCAGATAATCATCGGCCCCTCCATCCAGGCCTGCCACGCGGTCGACCTGCCGGGTCCGGGCCGTCAGCATGATCACGGGGACCGCGCTTTGCTTTCGCACCAGTCTCAAGACCTCGAAGCCATCGAGCCCGGGCATCATGACGTCGAGCAAGACCAGGTCGTGGTCGCCTGAAAGGGCTCGAGACAGCCCGCGCCGGGAATCGTGGGCGGCCTCGAGAGCAAGTCCACGGCGGCTGAAAAACTCTCGCATCGCCTCGCAGAGCTCCTCGTCGTCGTCGATCAGCAAGACCGACGTCGCCGCCGCGCGAGCGCCGGGGTTGGTTTTGGCTTCCATGGTTTCACGCCAAGGGAGGGTCGTCCACATGGTTTCCGCGTCCTCCGACGATTATCGGCGAGGGAGCCCTAGAGTGCGAGACCCAGGGCCGAATCACCCGGAGTTGGGCCGGCCGGGATACCACCGAACAAGCGACAACCGCCGCCAGGGCGATCAATCCATCACCAGCGGGCAAGCGAGATCGCCGGCTCGATGGGGCCAGGGGCTTGGCCGGCATCTCACCGACGGAGAGTCTGGAGGCTGTCGACTTCATTGCCACCGGCGTGCTCTTCGTGCTCGTGGTCCGGGATCGGTTCAGGGTCCGCCCCGGGCGCGAGTGATCGGGTGCTGACGCGAACGCCACGCGGCGGCGGCTGGAGCAGGGGTGAGACATTGATCGCCTCGGTCACCACGTAGAGCGGCCGGCACTTGGCCTCCTCATAGATCCGGGCCACGTAGTCGCCCACCATTCCGATGGCCGCCAGGGTCGCCCCCGAGAAGATCAGTTGCAGGCAGACCAGCGAGCTCCAGCCGCGAACCGTCGAGTGAAGGACGAGGGTCTCATAGACGACATAGACCGAATAGAGGAGCCCAAGCCCCGTCAGCGCCAGCCCCGCCACCAGGCTGATCTTGAGCGGCAAGGCCGAGAATGACGATACGGCGGTCCATGCGAACCGCGCCATTTTCCAGGCGGGATATTTGGTCTCGCCAGCGGCGCGGGCGGGCCGGCGAAACGGAATGATCGCCTCCTTGAGCCCCAGCCAGGCGACCATGCCCCGGACAAACCGATGCTGCTCCCTAAGCCCACGAAGCGCCCTCACGGCCGCCCGGCTCAACAACCGAAAATCACCGACCTGCGAAGGCAACCGCTCGTCGATCGCGCCACGCATGATCCGGTAAAAGAGCGCGGCCGTCCCCCGCTTGAAGAGTCCCTCCCCCTCGCGATGGACGCGCTGGGCCGAGACAACGTCAAAGCCCTGTTCGTAAAACGCGACCATCTCCGGCAAGAGCTCCGGGGGGTCTTGCAGATCGGCGTCCATCACAACGACGGCGTCGCCGCTGGCGAAATCGAGCCCCGCCGTGATCGCGGCTTGATGGCCAAAGTTTCGGCTAAAACCCAGTACCTTGATCCGTCGGTCGGACGCCGCCTCGCGCTCCAGGATCGACCGGCTCGCGTCTCGGCTGCCGTCGTCGATGAAAACGATCTCGTAATCGATCCCCATCGGTTCCAGCACGCCGCGAGCGGCCTTCAGAAAAATCTCCAGGACCTCTTGCTCGTTATAGACCGGGATCACAAGAGAGAGCCGCATGGTGGTGTCTCCTTTCCTCGGAATGGGGTTCGCGATTGGAAACCACTCTCTGAAAGACTCATTGAGCGTCCACTCCGATCAGTCCAAGCTTGGGGTTGCAGTCATAAAGAACCCCCATTCGCCCGAAGCCAAAACGACCAAATCCACCGGGTCCGCCGGGCTGGCCAGGACCGAGAGAGCCTGCCGGCTCGCCCCCCGCGTTCTCATGGGTGGGGGGTTTGGGCTCTTCCGATTTCCAGAGCTTGGCATCCACCCTTTTGCCGTTTTTCCGTACCCAGTCCATCAGTTCGCGATTGCCCGCGCCCGGCGGACCGCCACCGGGAGGACCGAATCCGGGGGGGCCGAATCCTCCTGGGCCGCCGCGACGCCCGCGCATACCAGGCGGGCCGGCTCCCCCAGGACCGCCGCCGATCATCACGAACCGCACCCGCCCCTCCTCGACCATCGTCGCGAATTCATCCTTGGTGACGACCTGATCGGCCCCCATGAAGCCTCCAAGCGACACGAGCGGCAGACCGGTCTCGGAGATAATTGAACTGATCTCCATGCTCTCCGGGGCCGCCATCATGATCCGTTCGCCATGGTGATTGGCCTTGAGAAAGGCAATCAGTTTCTTGCTCCGAGCGGGATCCAGGTCAAACGGGGGCATCATCGGCATGCCACCCCCACCCGGTCCCCCCATGAGGCCGGGGCCGGCGGTCGGGAGCATCGAATTTCCCTTGGCCAGCACGGGTGTCAGCGACCAGACCCCGGGAGCGATCAAGATGGCCATCAGTCCCAGGGTGAGGGCCGCCTGGTCCCAGGGGATTCTTGCCCACCGAGCGGTAAGCCGGCGCTCGATGATGAGCCCCACCACGGCGACACCCACGCCTCCCGCAACGGCCGGCAGGATGAAGCGGCTCCAGGAGGGATACCGCGAGAGCACGAAACCTTGCCACGCGGCGGTGAGGACCAGGGCCAGCGGTAACGAGATTCCGCGCCGGCCGCCGGCTCGCGATTCGTTCCAGAGCGCGACCGCCCCGATCCCGGCCATGGCGGCGGTCGCCGGGGCCATGATGTACGTATAATAATCATGAAAGATCCCTTGCGCGAAGCTAAAGACCACCCAGTGGGTCGTAAACCAGCCGGTCCAGAGCAGGATCGCGGCCTGCCCGCCGGAGATCGGCAAGCGCCTCGGGGCGCGCCACGCGGCGACGGCCGTTCCGACGATCGCAAGGGGAAAGAGCCAGGTGATCAGCCCAGCCATGGAAGGGTTCGCGAATCGCGAAATGCCGGCCGGCCCGCCAAACCCCGGCATCCCACGAGGGCCACCCGGGCCAAAACCGGGAGGGCCGCCTGGACCACCTCCAGGGGGAGGAAACGGGGGAAGCTCGTCCTCGTCGTCTTCGGGAACGGACGGCTTGGGTTTTGGCTCGGCGTTTTTTCCCGGTGGTGTGCTCTGGGTGGGATCGGCGGCCGGGTCGGCGGCGGTTAGAGGGCCTGGCGGCCCCATGCCGAGGCCTCCAAGGGAGCCCATCCCCATGACCCGGGCGAGACCGTTATAGCCAAGCGCTAACTCCAGGGCCGAGTTCGTGCGCGAACCGCCGATGTAAGGCCGTCGATCCTTGGGAATGAGCTCAACGGCCAGGGGCCAGGCAAGCGCCACCGCCGCGAGCGCCACGGTCGCCACCGCGAGCTGAACCAGCTTCGTTTTCCACGCGGCCGGCGAACCCAGGAAATAGACCAGGTAAAACGTGGGTGCCACGACGAACGCGGCGAGCATCTTGATCTCGAATCCCAGCCCAATCAGCGCCGTCGCCACCATCAGCGGTAACAATCGACCCGTCTCGATCGCGCGAGTGAGGGCCCAGGCACCGAGTAAAAGCACGAACATGAGGGCGGGGTCGGGCAGGTTGTCGCGGTCCATGGCGACTCCGATGGGCGTGATCGCCATCACCAGCGCGGCCAGGCTGGCCGCCGCCGCGCCAAAGGTCCGTCTCACCAGCAGATACATCACCCACACCGAGCCTACCCCCATGAGCGCCTGGGGGAGGAGAAGGCTGAACCCGCCATAGCCCAGGATTCGCGCGCTGGTGGCCTGGATCCAGAGCGCGACGGGGGGCTTATCGACCGTGACCAGCCCGACGGGATCGAATGCCCCAAAGAAAAAATTGGCGAAGCTCGCGAGCATGCTTCGGGCGGCGGCCGAGTAATAGGTGTTTCCGTATCCGTTTTGATCGAGCCTGGTCAGCCTCAGCCCGGCCGCGAGCAGCAAGATCAGGACCAAGGCCGCTCGCTCGAGAGTCTGATCGCGTGGGCGATCCGGCCGCGCTTCGCTTGCCGTGTCTGGAATCGCCCCGTCGCCGAACGTCGCCAATTCGTGAGCCGTCGCCATGGCTCCCTTGCCTTTCGAATCGCCGGCGGAATGGCCAAAAGAGCCCCACTTCGCCGCGCTTTGAGGTGCGATCGTCAACCACCACGTTGTGATGGTACAAGCGACCTCGCGGGTGATCCGTAAAGGAGTGTCAATGACACGGAGCGTGGCTTCGAGGGTCGGTTAGCCCCGCGCCCTCCTCCAGGCGAGCGCCGACCACGAGGCGACGGCGGCCAGGGCAAAAGGTCCGGCCGACCAGCCAGCGACCGCCAGGGCCAGACCCAGCGCCATTCGACCGCGGAGTGGGCGCTGACTGGGCCCAGGCGAGAGGATCAGGATCATGCCCATCGCCACGATCGGCGGCAAGAGCCATGCGAGACCCATGAGCGCCGGCTCGAAACCGATCGGACGTGGTTCCAGCGAAAGCGGGCGGCTGTTCGCGGGCTGGTCGAGGCCCGAAAGCGACCCGGTGAGCGTGGTCGGCCGGCCCAGGGTCGGAATGCGTTCGGCCGGGCTTTGCTCGGGGGCGGCGATTCGTGGTTGGACCGTTCCTTGGGGCGTCAGGCCCAGATACGACCGAGCCGCCGCGAGATCAGCGCTCAGTCCTAGCCCGCGGGTCGTCTCGGCCCACTCGCCGCGCGCGAGCTTCACGCTCTCGGATTCCCGAATCGTGCGAGGCCCCTCGGGAGAGGGCTCGAAAAGCGGGCCCAGGGTCACGGACCGGTCGGCCTCGCGAAGGATCATTTCTTGATTGATCAGCATCGAGACGAGCTTTTCGTGGTCGCGGGCGCTTGAGCGATCGAGCCTGGGCAGGAACTCGCGTGTCGATCGAGCGAGCGCGTCGGCGCGGGCGAGGTCGTAGCGTGCCAGCGAGACCCGTTCGAGCGACTCCGCGCCCAGGTCGATCGCGACCTCGGCGGGCGCGTAAACGGCGATGACGGCGGGGGTTGGTCCGCCGACG
>JAKBAP010000259.1 GCA_021808995.1 Planctomycetota bacterium
CGCTCGCTCGATGAACACCGGCTCGCCGCCCACCGCTCCAAACGCGCGGGCGGGGCTGTTGACGCCGCCTGGAATCACGCGGTTGGCGCGAATGAAGGCCGCCTGGCTCTTGGGCAGGTCGAAACCCGATCGCGATAGGGAGGGGCGTGGTGAATTCATGGGCGTGGGTCTCGAGGGCGCGATTTCCGGGTCGGGCCGGCGTCAACGCGCGGCGGGGTTGGCCAGCCACCGAGCGGCGTCGAGGGCGTGATAGGTGAGGATCATGTCAGCGCCCGCCCTGCGCATCCCGAGCAGGGTCTCGAGCACGACGGTTCGCTCGTCGATCCAGCCCCGCGCGGCCGCGGCCTTGACCATGGCGTATTCGCCCGAGACATTGTAAACGGCGAGCGGGACGCGGAATTGTTCCTTGACCCGGCGGACCAGGTCGAGATAGGCAAGCGCTGGCTTGACCATGAGCATGTCGGCGCCCTGTTCGATGTCGAGGGCCGCTTCGCGGAGTGCCTCGGTGCCGTTGGCGGGGTCCATCTGGTAACCGCGACGGTCGCCGAATCCGGGGGCGCTATTCGCCGCCTCGCGAAACGGGCCATAGTAGCCGCTGGCGAACTTGACGGCGTACGACAGGATCGGGATCTGGTCAAACCCGGCCACGTCGAGTCCTCCCCGGATCGCGCCGACCATCCCGTCCATCATTCCCGAGGGGGCGATCACGTCCGCCCCCGCCCGGGCGTGGCTCGCCGCCTGAAGCGCCAGCAGCTCGATCGTCCGGTCGTTGTCGACTTCCATTCGACCCTGATACTCGATGAGCGGGCCGCAATGACCGTGATCGGTGTATTCACAAAAGCACAGATCGGTCATGACGATCAGGTCCGGGGCGGCTCGTTTGATCACCTCGATCGCGCGCTGAATCACTCCCTGGTCGGACCACGCCAGGGAGCCGATGGCGTCCTTGTGCTCGGGGATCCCAAACAAAATGACGGCCGGCACGCCCAGCCCGGCGGTCTGGCGGGCGACCTGGTCGAGCTGGTCGATCGAGAGTTGATATTGCCCGGGCATCGAGCCGATTTCCCGGCGCACCCCCTCGCCGTGGTGGACGAAGAGGGGATACACCAGGTCCTGCGCGTCGAGCGTGGTCTCGCGAACCAGGTCGCGCAGGCGCGGCCGCCCGCGTAGGCGCCTGGGCCTATGCACGAGCGGACCACGCGAATCAGGGGATGGGATGGCGGCGTTCATGAGCTTTCGCGAAAAACCCTTCCAGCGGCCCTATCGCCCCCGCTTGGGGGTGGGGGCGGGATGGGCGGGAAAGGCGCGGACCTCCGCGCCGTTCTGGTCGTAGCACGTGATCTGGAGGTACTCCGCCGTGGCGTCCTCCTTGAAGACAATCTGGATCGAGATCCTCGCTTCGCTCTCCAGACGCGCCAGGTCGATCCGTTTCTTGTTCGAGAGATACGACGCCACGGCCGGGCTGACGGTGACGACCAACCGCCTGATCTCCTCGCGATGGGTCGCCAGGGCCAGGAGCCGCATCACATCGATCGCCATGCTCTCGGGAGTCTTGGCGACCCCCGCGCCGCCGCAGTTCGGGCAGTCCTCGTAGATCGATCGCTTGAGCGACGGCCGGATCCGCTGGCGCGTCATCTCAATCAAGCCGAACGCGCTCATGTGCAGGATCTTGGTCCGGGCCCGGTCGCGCTTGATCGCCTCTCGAAGCGCCCGTTCCACCCCCCGGCGGTGGCGTTCCTCACGCATGTCGATGAAGTCATTGACAATGACGCCCCCCAAATCGCGAAGGCGAAGCTGCCGAGCGATCTCACGCGCGGCCCGCAGGTTCATCTCGTACGCGGTCCGCTCGGCGTCGTCCTCGACCCGGAAATTGCCCGAATTCACGTCGATCGCGACCAGGGCCTCGGTCTGGTCGATCACGATCGAGCCCCCTTCCGGCAACGGGACGTGCCTCCGCTGAATCTTCGCGATCTCGTCCTCGATCCCATACTTATGGAACAACGGAACCTTTTCCTCGTAGAGCCGGATCCGATTGGCGAACCGCGGCATCACCACGCGGAGAAACTCCTGGGCACGCTCGAAAGCCGCCTTTTCGTCGATCCAGATCGTATCGATCTCGGAATTGAAGATGTCCCGAATCGTCCGGATGATCATGTCCGATTCCTGGTAGATCGGCGCGGGGGCCTTGGCCTTCTTGATCCGCCTGAGGATGACCTTCCAGAGGCGAAGCAGATAGGCCAGGTCACGCGCGAGCTCGCGCTTCGACCGCTCCAGACCGGCGGTCCGGACGATGAAGCCCAACCCCTTGGGGGGGTTGAGTTCGAGCATGATCTCGCGGAGCTTTCGCCGCTGGCCTTCGTCGACGATCTTGCGCGAGACGCCGACGCGGTTCAGGCCGGGCATCAACACCAGGTATCGACCCGGGATGCTGATATAGGTCGAAAGCGTCGGTCCCTTGGTTCCGATGCTCTCCTTGATGACCTGGACCAGGACCTCGTCGCCCCGGCGGAAAATCTCCTGAATCGGCGGCTTGGTGAGTCCCCGACCGCGTGGTGAGCGGCCTCGGCCCGGCTCGTCGCCGCGAGCCCCCTTGGATTCCGGCCCGCCACGCAGGCCCATCTCGCGCTCGAGTTCCTCGATTTCCTCGATTTCCTTGCGGATCTCGAGCTCCAGCTCGGCGTCGATTTCCTCGTCGGCCTCGGTGACCGCCGTCGGGCGGGGCTCGTGATCGTCGTAGGGGTCGTGATCGATATCGATGACGTCGGCGTCAATGTCATGGATCACGAATTCGTCGATCGGGTCATCCAGGACTGGCTCGATCGGCGCTCGGGCTCGGGGAGTTTGACTCCTGGCCGGGCGCGTGTTCGGGCCAGCCTCGGCGGGAGCGGGGGCCTGGTCGCTCGCCCGCGGGGGCAAGTCCTGGTCGCGGCGTCGGCCACGCCTGCGGCGACGGCGACGGGGGTCGAGCTTCCCAGGGTCGGTGGATTCCTCTCCGCCGAACGTCGAATCCTCGTCGTCGGGGCCCGGACGACGGGGCTCGAGATCGAGCTCAAGCTCGTCGCGCGACCAGTCGAGCTCGGTGGGCGGGGCGACATCACCGCCGAACTTGGCGTCGCCCGACCGCAGACGCTCGCGGCGCGGGATATAGCCTGGCTCGCCAGCCCGGGCGTGGGGGGCTCGTTCACGATCACGAGGAGGCTCAGCGCCGGCGCTGGGCCGAGGTCGTTCGATCTCGCGCGGCGCTCGCTCGATTTCACGAGGCGCTCGCTCAATTTCACGGGGCGCTCGCTCGATTTCGCGGGGTCGGCGTTCCGCGGCGGGGCGGGAGCGCTCGGGCTCGATCGCCATCGGGGTGGGAGCAGGCCTGGCGGGGCGCTCGGGAGCAGGTCGTCGTTCCGCCGCGGCTGGCCGTTCCGGGGCTGGTCGCGAGGAATCGGGCTCGCCTCGCGAGCGGATGGCGGCGCGTCCTCCGCGTCGTCGGGGGGGGTCGAGCGAATAGGGGGATTCGTCGAACGGCTCGGGCTCGATGGGAGCGAGAGGTTCCATGGGCGTCGGCTCAGGCGCGCGGTACTCAGGCTCGCGTGGGGGGGCGGGGCGTGGCCGCTGGGGCTCCTGACGCTGGGGCTCCTCGCCTCGCCCTCGACCGCGACCTCGCTTCGGCTCGCGGGGATAGAACGAGCCAAATTCCGGGGCGCTTGGCTCGCTCTTGCCAGGCTCGCGCGGCGATCCGCCACCACGGCTAGGCTCGTCATGACGAGACCGCTCCCCTGGCTCGTCGGTCCGCCCCCGATGGGTACGGCTGGGGGGCAGATCCGGGTCGACGGGCTCGTCGAAAAACGATCGCTCCACCCGCGGTTCGGGTTCCTGGAACCGCGGCTCGCGCTCGCGGATCTGGAACTCCGGCGGCTCGTCGCGCCACACCGGGCCACCCCTTCTGACCGGCGGCTCGGGCTCGATCTGGGGCTGGGATTCGACCATCGCGATCGGCGGTTCGATCGGGGCCGGTTCCTCGGCGGGAGGAGGCGTGTAGACCGGCCGGGGCGCGCGATGCACGGGCTCTGGCGGGGGCTCAACCAGCCCCTCGCCAAATCGCCGCGGACCTTCCTCCGAGCGATCACGCCTTCCCTTGATCGAGAGATCAGGCCGTTCCCGACGCCGGTCGCGTTCCGGGGGCCGATCATCGAACGAGGTCGGGTCGGGACCGATCGACCCCGATTCCGGCAGGTCGTTCGGGGCGGCGCGGCGCCGCGGATCGCGGGGCTTGCCCCGGTCTCGTTCCCGGCCGCGACGGGGATCAGGCTCGCGGTCGCGTGGCTCCTTGACCCCCCCAGAGCCGGTCAGCGCCCCTCGTTCAAAATAGCGCTGCTCGACGTCCGAGACGTGCAGAAACCCGTTGCGACCCACCGAAAAATCGACGAACGCCGCCTGGATCGCCGGCTCGAGATTGACGATCCGCCCCTTATAGATATTACCCGTGTAGCTCTCGAGGCTCGTCCGCTCGACGTACAGTTCCTCAAGGATTCCATCCTCGATGATCGCGATTCGACATTCCTCCGGCTGGAGGACGTTGATGAGCATTTCTTTCTTCATGCGGTCTCTTTCCCGGACGAGCGCCGACGGAGCGGGCGCGGGCCGCTGGTTCAGGCGTTAGGTGGATTGGCCGATAAATACGGATTGAACGAGTTCGAGCCCGGCCTCGCTTGCGACGTGGGAGGGCTCGGCGGCGAACGACGGCTCGCCGTGGTCGGTCGGCGCGACCGCCAGGGGGGCGGGCGAAAGTGGCGAGCGATCCTTGAGCACGACGTCCTCGCGGACAAGTCGACCCCCCCCTTGGGTGAGATCGGTGAGACCAAGGGCCTCGACGACCTCCTCGGGACGAGCGGAGCCGTCACGTTCGACCTTGAGCGCGAAACGAAGCGTGCCCGACTCGTCGAGATCGCCCTCAATAACGCGCGCACGAAGGTCAAACGAGCGCTCGCGTCCCGGGCGATTGCGAGTGAAAGGCCAGGTCTCGGCGGCGAGGAATTGGGTGATCGCCAATCGCGCGGCCGGCCGCCTTTCGAGCGCGATCGCGAGTGAATAACGTGCCTCAATGGCCTCGGGTGGCGGGGTCGACTGGGGGATGACCTTCGCCTCGAGCCAATCAAGGCCCTCGGGCGAGTGCCGGCCCAGGCTCTCGAGCAACCGATCCGGGTCCATGTCCTGGTCGAGGTCGAAATCGACCACCTCGCGTCGACCCTCGATCCCAAGCGCGAGGGCAAGCGCGAAGCTGAGCCTGGGATGGGGGTTATAGCCTTGCGTCTGAGCGATCGGGATCCGAGCGCGGCGTAAGAGCCGTTCGAGGCAGCGCAGGACGTCGTGATGACCGATCCAGCGGAGTCGACCGTGCTTTGCGAACCGGAGTCGGATTTTCACCCGGGCACTCATGTGCGGAGGGCTCTGGGAGCCCGCGCCGAGCCACGCCGAGGCGGGACGATGGATGGACGTCCCGAGGATACCGTTCGAGTCATCTTGAGGGATACTCCGTGACCTTCGTCCCCGCCGCCCGATGTTGCCGCCAGACGCGGAGAGGTCGTTCGAAGGTGTGTTCGTTGGGGAGTGAGCGAGTTGGGCCGAATGAGGTGGACGGAGCAAACCACTCCGGGAGGCGGTCAAGCGCCGGCGGGGATCACCACGATAGGACTCTCGACCCTCGGGTGACCGCCAATCACGTCCCTGGCGATCGCGGTGTGGATGCGTCCTCGTCGTCTTCGTGAAAGCGAGCCAGGACCAGCTTGGCAAGCGCCTCGACGGCTTCGGCCGCGTCGGGCCCCCGCGCTTCCAGGTCCAGTCGCGCGCCTCGTTCGGCGGCCAGACTCGTCAACTCCAGAATGCTTTTCCCGTTGAAATCGTTGCCGTTGTAATGAACCCGAATTTCCGATTGATGCTTGAGAGCCAGCTCCACGAATTTGAGGGCCGGCCGCATGTGAAGACCAAGATGATTGATCACCTCGACCTGACGACGGGCGACATTCGCGTGATGGCTCATCGGCGACTCGATCGACCCAGACCATGAAGGAACGCCCCAGCCGCCAGCGGCCGTTCCTCGACCCACCCGCCGCTCGCGACCCGAGCACCGGACGTGAACTCCCTTCGATAAACCTCCGCCATGGAACCCGGGGTCGACGTCGTGCTCGCCCCGACCGCGATCAAACCGCTCGCCCCAATCCGACCGGGGTCTCGGACGGTCGCGGTCTGGCCGCGACCCCGGCGTCTCTGTCCTCCGTCTCGTTCGGTCATCGAATAACGCATGGCTCGCGTCTCCAGGATTGGGGCACCTCGCTCAAATCGAGCCGGTATCGGCCTCGGAGAGAACCTCGATCACCCCCTCGCGGGTTCGCGCCTGCCGCAGCAGGGCCACGAAGCGGTCGTTCTTGAGATGGCGGGAGATGTTCTCGAGGGCACGGAGGTGATCCCCAGGCTGATTCTGTGGCGAAACCAGCAGGAAAAAGACATCGACGGGTTCTCCGTCAAGGGCCGCGAAATCGACCCCCCGGCGGGAAATCGCCACGGTCCCGATCAGGCGGCTCAGGGTGGGATGTCGGGTGTGGGGCACCGCGACCCCCTGGCCGATACCCGTCGAACCGAGCTCCTCCCGTCCCAGGATCGCCTTGACCACCGCCTCGAGATCGCCGTCGGAGAGTTTCCCCGCCTGGTGCAGACCGCCAACCATCTCTCGAATCGCCTCTTCCTTGCCGGCGGCGCCTAGCTCGACGACGATCGCCTCGCCCACCACGAAATCCAAAAGCTTCATCCGCCCCTCCAACGACGGGCCGTCAAGCCAGACTTGTCGCGGAGAGCTCCCCGTTCGCTCTCGCGGTCCACGGATCGAGCCGCGGTCGCCTTCTCTCTCGATTCGCTCGTACCTTACCGTCGCGCCGCCACCCGCCATGCGCTCGTCAACCCTTAGACCTTGTCCGAATCGGAATCGCTCTTCTCGGAAGAAGGATAGGATTCGGGCGATCTCCGCGCGGGGCCGTCGTGCGTGACGTCCCCCTTGTGATGCTGGACCTTCTCTTTGTACCGCCGCAGTTGCTGCTCAATCTTGTGCACGCACAGGTCCATCGTCATCTCGGGCGTGGCGGCCGACTCACGAGCAACGAAATCGTGCTTGTGCTCCGCCGAAACGAGGATCTCGATCTCCCACGCATGCTTCCCGTGGTCAACCGCGACCTCGATCGCCATCAGCCGACCGAAGTACTTCAGCAGCTTCTCGGCTTTATCATGAAGGTAAGTTTGCTGCTGGCCGCTTAGCTCGCAGTGCCGAGTCGAGATCTCGATGTGCACCCATTTGCTCCTATGCGAATCGCCGACACGTCGCAACGACGCCCCGGACCTCCTTAACGTAACCCCACCGCAACCTTGCGGTCAAGTGTTTCCACCCCACGATCTCCCCGGAGGCTTCTGATTCGGTCCCCGACCGGGTCGACCCGGGCCCCCAAGTGGTCACCGAGCCTTTCCCATGCCGCGGCTGTCCCCCGACCCATTTTTAAGCCGGCTCCGCCGCTAGACCGCGGAGGGTCTGGTCACGGCGCTCAAGATCGCGCGCCGGCGTGGACAAC
>JAKBAP010000006.1 GCA_021808995.1 Planctomycetota bacterium
GAGAGGGCCGTTGATCCGATCGGGCCGGTTGGATAGACTGTTCCTATCGGTCGAGTTGGTGCACACCGGCGGCCGATTTTCGTGTCGCGCTACCGTGGCGCGATGGACTAGAGCCTGGCTTGGCTCGAGGCTGGTCTCCAGCCGGGTCAGGGAGGCTAGAACGAAAGGAGGTGATCGCGTGTGTAGTGAGAACCAGGGGCGGCTCGCCTAACGGCAGCCGACGGGTTGCCCGTCGGGCAGCCGCGCTTTTGATCATAAACCTCACGGTGAAGATCAACCAGTCTCACGAGTCCTCGGACTCGTGAGGCTGGTCTTTGGTGAGTTTTGAAATGTTGGGGGATCGCGAGGAGAGTTCAGGTTGACTGGCTTGCCGGCTTCAGGAACGACTGGCTTCTATCTTGACCGCGCGTGGTGGTGGTCCTGGGCGTTTACCAGGGTTATCACAGGTTGCCGGGCCGAGGGTGGAGCGCCATAGTCGTTCCAGACTCGTTTGATCATGCCGAGAATCAAGGCCCCGGAACCTGACACAAGGTTGCGGGTTTTTTTTCGCGCGAATGGGATCATGCGGGGGCGGGCGAGTCGTGACCGGGACCCAATTGGCATCCGTGGGAGTAGAAGGCGCACCGGGGAGCGCGGAATATCCCCTCTCAATGGAGGACGGTCGACCGTGATCGTGGTCATGAAATCCGACGCAACGCCCGCACAGATTGATCATATGTCGCGACATATCGCGTCCCTGGGTCTATCCCCGCAGGTGATCCATGGATCGCATCAAACGGTCATCGCCGCGATTGGCGAGGAGAGCCCCGGCATGGCCGAGGCTCTGGAACCGGGCGAGGGGGTTGAGAAAGTGCTGCCGATCATGGCACCCTATAAGAGAGCGTCGTCCGAGCTCAAGCATGAGCGGACGGTGGTCAAGGCGAGGGGTCTCGAGGTCGGCGGGGTCCGGATCGCGATGATCGCGGGCCCGTGCTCGGTCGAGAGCGAGGACCAGATCGTCACCCTGGCCAGGCGACTCAAGGCGTTGGGGGCGACGGGGCTGCGTGGCGGCGCGTTCAAGCCGCGGACCAGTCCGTACAGCTTTCAGGGGCACAAGGAGCAGGGGCTCAAGATGCTCGCGACCGCTCGGGCCGAGACGGGGCTTGCGATCGTGACCGAGGTGATGGCCCCCGAGCATGTGCCGATGGTCGCCGAATACGCCGATGTGCTCCAGATCGGCGCTCGCAACATGCAAAACTATCAGCTCCTCCAGGCGGTCGGTGATTCCGGCAAGCCGGCTTTGCTCAAGCGGGGCATGAGCGCGACGATGGACGAATTCTTACTCGCCGCCGAGTACATCCTGGACCGGGGCAACCCGAACGTGATGCTCTGCGAGCGGGGAATTCGCACCTTCGAGGATCACACGCGGTTCACGCTTCCCTTGGCGACGATCCCATTCTTGAACGAAAAGAGCCACCTGCCGGTGGTCGTCGATCCCTCGCACGGCACGGGCAAATCACGGCTGGTCCCCGCGATGGCCAAGGCCGCCATCGCCGCCGGCGCGGACGCGCTGATCCTCGAGGTTCACGAGGATCCCGAGCACGCCGTCAGCGACGGCTCGCAGACAATCACCCCGGCGGTCTTCAAGCAGCTCATGGACGATTGCCGCCGCGTGGCGATTGCCGTCGACCGGGCGATGTGAGGTCGCCCGCGCCATCTTCCAGGCCGGTTTTGAGAACCCATCGCGATGGAGAGAGAACCGGACGACCACTCTCTGAAAGATCCCGCCGCCCGTGTCGCTCGGCTGGCGAACGAGGCCCTTGCGCACTGCGAGCGGGGCGCGCTTTACGCGGCCGAGGCGCCGCTCTTGCGGGCTCTTGAGCTCGCCGAGAATGCGGACGGTTCCGGTCTTCATCAGACCGCTCACGTTCTGAGCCACCTGGGCTTCGTGGCGCTTTCTCGCGGGATGTACGAGCAAGCCGTGGCCTATTATCGCCGTGCCCTGGCGATTCGAGAAGCTCGACTCGGGCCGGCCGACGCCGAGACGCTGAGAAGCGTCGAGGAAGTGGCCGAAGCGCTCTTTCAAGCCGATGCGAGCTCCGACGAGTCCGACGCCCTCGCCCTCCGCGCGATCGCCGGATACGAAGCGCTGGGCCACGACGACCCCGCGCTCGCCGTGCTCATCGGCACCCTGGGATGGCGCAGGTACTGGGTGGGACGCTACGCGGACGCCGAGCCCCCCTCCCTTCGCGCGTTGGCCATGTTCGAACGTCTGCTCGGACCCGACGATCCCTCGACCGCGGGCGCCGCGCGGGCGCTGGCGATGCTCTTTGATTACGGTCCATCCGACGGCGACCCCGAGCCCTACTATCGCATGGCGCTCAGAGGCCATGAAGACGCCCGCCCCGACCACACGATCGCTGTCGTCGAGTCCCGCTTTCGTCTCGCCTACTACCTCCACCGGCAAGGTCGCGACGACGAAGCGGCGCCGCTCTTCGCACTCGTGGAAAAGGCGATTCGCGAGAGCTCGTCGTTCGACGGCCAAGACTTGCGTCACTGGATGATCAACGGATGTTATGATTTTCTGTGCGACCTCGGCCGCCTGGACGAGGCCGACGCCCTGGATCAGTGGGCCGGTCCTTACAGCGCGTATCTCACGGGTTGCCAGCGCGAGGCGATTCGGATCGAGTCGGTCCACGGCCCTGCATCGCTGGAGATGGCCGAGTCGCTGCGCACCCTCGCTCTGGCTTTCGCCTTCGAGGGCCTGGCTGACGAGGCTGAGGAATCGGCCCGCCGCGTCCTGGCGATTCTTCAGGCTCGGCTCGGGCCCGGCGATCCGCAAGTGATCGAGGACGCCCGCCGGGCGGAGTGCATCCGCGCGCACGCGGTCAGATCCGCCGCCGAGCGACCGCCTCGGCGCAGGGCGCGCAAGAAAGTCGCGAAGCAGTTCGAGACATTCACGGCACCCTGGCGCGACGAGCGCAGATCTGATTGGATCCGCGCTTACTTGAAAGACATGGCCGAGGACTCTGACGACGATCCGACGGGCGCGGTCAGGGCGGTCACCGCGATGTCGTACGCCGCCGCCCTCGACGAGCAATGGGTCGTGATCCTGGAAATGATCGCCGAGTCCCCCGACAATGAACAGGTCTTGCAAGCGATCGCGGCCGGGCCCCTCGAATCGTTCCTGTCTGATTTTGATCAGCAGGCGATCGACCGCGTCGAGGCCGAGGCCGCCCGTGATCCCAAGTTTCGCCGCGTGCTGTCCGGGGTCTGGAAGCTCGCAATGTCCGATCCCGTCTGGCAGCGGGTCCGAGCGATCCAGGCGACCGTGCCCGATCCCTTGCCCGAGATGCTTCCCTTCCCCACGGGCTCTCGTGGGATTGGAGACGCCTTTGCCCTGTGAGCGGGCCGTCACGAGGGTCCGTCAGGCTCGCTGTGAGCCTGGCCGCGGAAACCGGAGATCCATCGATTCACGGAAATGTCTTCCATCACTCTCAGCTTCCTTCTCCGCGTGTCGTCGTCGCTTGTTTTGGTACTCGGTTTGGCGAAGGCATGCGCCGCCCAGGCTGGCGAGACCGAGCGCTCTTCGATCGTGCTCAACGACGTGGCGGCCCGGGCGGGGGTTGTGTTTCGGTTTCATCATGGTTCGCGGGGCAGGCACGACCTGCCCGAGATCATGGGGGGCGGCGTGGCCCTTTTTGATGCCGATGGCGACGGCCGGCTCGACCTCTATCTCTGCGACGGCGGCCCGATTGGCGATGGCAAGGATCAGAGCGACCCTCCCTGCCGGCTCTATCGCAATCTGGGCGGGATGCGATTCGAGGATGTCACGGATGCCGCGGGATGCCCGGGACCGAGCTACGCCATGGGCGCTGTCGCCGGCGATTACGACGGAGACGGCCGCGTCGACCTGTTCGTCACCGGCTGGCGCGGACAGCGGCTCTATCGCAATCGGGGCGGCGGCCAGTTCGAGGACGTTACGCGTCAGGCGGGTCTCGAATCGAGCCGCTGGAGCACCTCGGCGGCCTTTGCCGACCTTGACGGCGACGGCGATCTTGATCTCTACGTCGCCACATATCTGGAATACGACCCAGCGCTCGCGCCTTATTGCGCGGCTCCGGACGGCCGGCGCGATTACTGCGGGCCCGAGGATTTTCCCGCCCAGCCCGACATGCTCTATCGCAACAACGGCGACGGCACCTTCACCGACCTCGCCGCGAAGGCTGGGATCGATCAACCCCCCGGGCGCGGGCTGGGCGTGCTCGTGGCGGAGCTCACCGGCGACAATCGACCCGACGTCTTCGTCGCCAACGATGGCTCGCCGTGCCGGTTATACGCCAACCAGGGCAACCTCGCCTTCCGCGAAATCGCCCTGGAATCGGGCGTGGCGACGGACGGAAACGGCGAGGCCCTCGCCGGCATGGGGGTCGCGTTTGGCGACCTGATGGGCTCGGGCCGGCCCATGCTCATGGTCGCCAACTTCCTGGGCCGGGGAACCGTCGCGTTTGAGCAATCGCCTGGTCCAGCGGGACCATACCGCGACGTCTCCTCGGCGATCGGGCTCAAGGGCCTGACAAAAGGCATGCTGGGGTTCGGGCTCGCGATGGTCGACCTTGATGGCGGCGGGAGCCTTGAGCTTATTCAGACGAATGGACATGTGCTCGATCGTGAGCGATTGGGAACACCGTTTCGGATGCGGCCCGTGATCGTGGGAGTGGTCGCGGGTCGTTTGGTCGCGAGGGTTTCGTGGCCCTCGGAACGGGTCCTGGGTCGAGGGCTGGCGGTCGGCGACCTCGACGGCGACGGCCGGCCCGACCTGGTCGCGGCCGCGCTCGACGCGCCCGTCGCGATCTTGCACAACGAATCGCCGGGCAAGAATCGCTTGATGCTCGAGCTCGTCGATCAGAGGGGTCTGCCCGCGTATGGCGCTCGGGTTCGGCTCACGGCGGGGGGAAGGACGCGATCGTTCGAGCTCGTCTCGGGCGGGAGCTATCTTTCGTCGTCGCCCCCCTGGCTTTCGATCGGCCTGGGCGTGGCCGAGTCGGTCGATCGCATCGAGGTCGACTGGCCCTGGGGCAAGATGGAAGCCTGGACACGGCCGAAGATTTCCCCTGACAAGCGGCTGCGGCTCACAGCCGCGGGTCAATAGGTTCGCTTTCAAGCGCCAAGACGCCAAAGACGCACTCGTGGACCCGTCTCAGGGGCTCGCGGCGAACGAATCGCTCGAGCCCTTCGATTCCAAGGGCGAATTCACCAAGAGCCAACGAGCGTTTGCGAGACAGGCCGCGCGCGCGGAGGCGCGACAGATGCTCATGCGTCGTGTATTCGGGGCCATAAATGATCCGCAGATACTCGCGACCGCGGCACTTGAGAGCCGGTTGAGAGAGCCCCCGTGCGCCCTTGTGCAGGAACGACAGCGGCTTGACCACCATCCCCTCGCCGCCGTTGCCGGTGAGCTCGTCCCACCAGGCGACGCCCGCTTCCTGGCTGGCGGGATCGGTGACGTCGACGAGCTGGTACGGGGTCGAGCGTAGAAGCTCGGGGGCGGCCTTGCAGACCTCGGCCAGCGTGTCCATGTGCCAGGCGTGGTCCTTATCGGTATGGACGCGGCCCTCGGTCGCGAGCAGATGGAACGGCGCGAGCTTGTAACCAGCGAGCGAGTCGACCGGCCAGCAATAGCGCCTGTAGGCGGCCGTGAAGAGCGCCACGTCGGTTTCGCGGCGGCGATGATCGGCCGCGATTTGAAGCGCGTTTTCGCGGTCGCCCCCTTCGAGCCGGCCGGCCGCTTGCTCGAGCGCGGCGACCGCGCGGGGCAGGGCGGCCGCCCCTGCCGCGGCGACGGCGGCATATTGCGAGCGCAACAGCTCCTGGGCCTTGGCAGACCAGGGCATGAGCTCACAGTCCAGGCACGCCCACGACGTCTCCAGCCGGCCCCAGAGATCGACGGCGCTCAGGGCCGAGCGCACGCGCTCATGGAATTGCCGATCGAGGTCGAGATCATTGAAGAATCGTCTTCCCGTGCGGGTATAGACGACGCCGGTCTCGCCGGTGTCGACGCCGAACCGTTCGCGCGCGGCGGCCTGATCGCGGCAGGCGATCACGATGGCGCGCGAGCCCATGTGCTTTTCCTCGCAGATCACCCGGGGAGCGCCCTTGCCGCGGTAATAGGCGAAGGCCTCGGCCGGGTGCTCGAGCAGGCTCTCGGATCGGGACGTCTCACACGGCGACATCGTCGGCGGCAGATAGATCAGCCACCGGGGATCGGCGGCGAAGCGGCTCATCACCTCGAGCGCGGCCGCGGCGTTTTCCTCGCGCACCGTCACCTTGCCACGCAGTGTGGTCGTGATCAACCGCTTGCCGATCACGTCCTGGGCGTCCAGGAGCGAGTCGTGGGCCTGCTGCGCGGAAAGGGCCTGCGCCTGACTTTCGACGGGCAAAAACGGCCGCGCCGGCTCGCAATAGGTCCGCGCCGCCGCGATCGACACGAACGCGCGCTCGGGATACCGGAGCGCCGTCAGCCGGCCGCCAAAGACGCAGCCAGTGTCGATGTTGACGGTATTGTTGAGCCACCGCGGCTCGGGGACCGGCGTGTGGCCGTAAACCACCATCGCCTGTCCCCGGTACGCGCTCGCCCAATCGTAACGGACGGGCAGCCCGAAATCGTCGGTCTCGCCGGTCGTCTCGCCATAAAGCGCGAATTCGCGCACCTGGCCCGAGCCCCGGCCTTGCATTTCTTCCTTCATGCCGGCGTGCGCGACGACCAGTTTACCGCCGTCGAGAACGTAATGGCTCACCATGGCGTCCAGGAACTCGGCCAGATCGCGGGTCAATGAGTCCCGGATGTCGGCCGGCAAGGCGTCGATCTCGGCCAGGGTCTCGGCCAGCCCGTGGGCAATCCGGATATCCTTGCCCTGGAGCTTCCGCATGAGCTTCATGTCGTGGTTGCCAGGAACACAGAGCGCGGAGCCGGCCACGACCATGTTTCGCACGATCCTGACCGCGTCCAGCACCCGAGGCCCGCGATCGACCAGGTCCCCCACGAAAACCGCCATTCGACCGTCCGGGTGCGCGTAAACGGGACCGCCGGAGAGTGACCGATCATCAGGATTCGCAATCGTGCATACATAGCCGAGGACGCGGAGCAGCTCCTCGAGCTCGTCGGTACAGCCGTGGACGTCGCCGATCAGGTCAAAGGGTCCGCGTAGGTCGCTCTTGTCGTTCCAGAGTGGCACCCGCTCGACCGTGGCGGCGTCGATCTCGTCGGGATTCACGAGCGTGTAGACCTGGCGGAATCCTTCCCGGCCGAGATTCCGCGTCGACTGCCGCAGCCGCGACTTCTGATTGCGGACCACGTGGGGGCCGAAATCCCGATCGGGCCGGGCATCGTTTCGTTCGCGGCAGACGCGCTCGGGGACGTCGAGCACGATGGCGACCGGCAAACAGTGGTATTCCCTTGCCAGCTCCACCAGGGGTTTTCGCGCCTCGGGCTGGACGCTAGTGGCATCGACCACGGTCAGCCGGCCCAACGCCAGCCGCTTGCCGGCGATCACGCGCAGGAGCTCAAACGCGTCATTCGTGACCGTCTGGTCGTTTTCGTCGTCGGCGAGCATGGCCCGGCACATGTCGGACGAGACGATCTCGGTCGGCTTGAAATGCCTGCGCGCGAACGTGCTCTTGCCCGATCCGCTTGGGCCGATCATGACGACGAGGCTAAGCTTGGGTATTGTGATTTTCATGTCTATTGTATCACGGATCCGTCGCGGGTGAAGACTCCCATCTGGGTCGGCGAGCCCAGGGGTTCCCGCTCAGGACCGACGCCCAGGAACCGAACGGCGTAACCGAACCTCGCTGCGACGGCGAGAGCCCAGGCTTGAAACTCGGCCCGGGTCCATTCGAAGCGATGGTCGGGGTGCCGGAATCGTGCTTCCCCGACCCTTTCCCAGACCACGTTGTATTCGCGGTTGGGGGTGGTCAACACGATTGTACCGGGCCGGGCAAACTCGAAGAGCACGCGCTCGAGCGCGGCCAGGCGGGGCGGGTCGAGATGCTCGACAACCTCGACCAGGGCGGCGGCGTCATAGCCTTCCAGACGCTGGTCGCGATACATGAGCGACCCGTGCAACAGCCGCGCGCGGGCCGCTTGACGCTCGGGCAGCCGGTCGAGACGCAGCCTGTCGCGCGCGATCTCAAGCGCGCGAATCGAGACGTCGACGCCCACGATCTCGTCGAATTGCTTGTCCTTGATCAGCTCTCTCAAGAGCCGCCCCTCCCCGCAACCCAGGTCGAGCACCCGGCGGGCCGCGCTCGCGCGGAGCGCCGCCATGACAGCCCCAATTCGTTCCTCGTTCAGCCTGAGCGGCCCCTCGACCGCCTCCTCCCGAAGGGCGATGGCCTTTTCAGAAATCTCGCCCGAGTCGTCTTCCTCGGCCAGCCGCTCGAGCGCCTCGCGAAACAGGCTAGGGCGGAACTTCAGGTAGCGGCGCGTGATCTCGTCCTTTTCGGGGTGACTGGCCAGCCAGCCTTCGCCCTTGGCCAGCAGCTTTTCCATCTCTTCCTCGCCCACGAAGTAGTGTTTTTGATTGTCGAAGACAGGGATCAGCACATAAAGCTGCGCGAGCAGCTCGGCGAGGGTGGTGGTCTTGCCCACGGTCACGGCGTAGTAGGGGCTTTCGCCCCACTCGGGGAAAGTCTCGTCGAGCGGATGTCGAGTGGCCGTGAGGGTGTAGCCAAGGGGCTCGAAGACAGCCCTGAGGAACCGCTCGCCACCGCGCACGGGAAGGACGTCGATCCGAGCCTCGAGCGGGATCGGGGTGGTCGCAAGCTCGGGACGATCCTCGCATCGGCCGTTCATGGCCGAGCCCCAGACACGCGAGATGGCGACGCTCAGAAACGACGTCGCGGCGTACGGTCGGTCGTTGACATACTGGGCGAGCGGGCCATCCTCGGAACCCTTGCCGCGAACCAGCCCAATCGGGTCGACATCGAGCAACAGGCAAGCCGTGCAGCGATTCGCGGCCGCCTCGGGATAAAACACATGGGCCTTGCCAAAGCTCAGTTCGTACGTTTGCAATCGGTCCGGGTGCTTGTGCAGCAGGTAACCCAGGTCGGTGGCGGGCTCGATCGTGGTGGTGATGGAGAGGAGCATGAATCGGTCTCGCGACAATCCCTGGCGACTGAGCCATTCATCATAACCTCACCACGACACCCGGCCACCAGGCGAAGTTCGCGGTTGGCCCCAAATGGCGAAGGACGGTCCACGAGATTATGCTGATGAGTGCCTCGATCGAAGCGAGGGAATCCCGGCCGAGACCCCTTTTCCGACACCCGATCCCCCGCGTCCGCTCACGATACAGGTGCAAATTGCCGATCATCGACCCGGTTCCCGAGGATCATCTCGAACTCCACTGCATGGAGATCTGGGGGGGCGTGGAGCCCGCCGATCAATCGATCTCGACCCCAGGGCTCGACCTCTGGGTCTATTCCCAGCCCTTCGAAGGGGACCTTGAGGGAGGGGACGTCCATTACCTCTCGCTCTGCGGAGGTGGACTGATCACCCGCCTGGTCGTGGCCGATGTCTCGGGACATGGCAGCTCGGTCGCCGAGTTTTCTCGGTCCCTGCGCTCGATGGTCCGCAAGGCGATCAATCATAAGAGCCAGGACCGATTCGTCGAGGAGCTCAACCGGCGATTCTCCGAGATGGCGAAACTTCGGCGATTCGCGACGGCCCTCGTCATGACCTACCTCGCCTCGACGGACCGGGTCGCGATCTGCAACGCCGGGCATCCTAGCCCGCTCTTGTACCGGGCCCGCGATCGAGCCTGGACGCTGGCGACCGAGCTGGCGGTTCCCCCTGTCGATGAGCTCTCGGACCTGCCGCTAGGGCTTGACGAGGACACCCTCTACCGATCCGCCGAGTACGCGCTTGGACCCGGCGATAAGCTCGTCATGTACACCGACGCTCTCTCGGAAGCGGCCGACGCCGAGGGACGGATGCTCGGTCAGGACGGGCTGCTCGAGCTCGCGCGCGGCCTGAAATTCGAGGGGGCCCAGCCCGCCCAATGGGGTGATCGCTTGCTCGCGGCTGTCGCCCAGCATCGCCAGGACAAGGCCCCCGACGACGACGTGACCCTGGTCGTGCTGCACCATAACGCGACGCCCCAGCGCCGCGCTGGGCTCGCCGAGAAACTCGACGTCTACGCCAAGTTCTTCGGGATCAAGGATTATTAGCCCCCAGGCGGTCGGGGAGTGGGGGCTCGCCCCGGCCATCCCGATCGACTAGCTTGATAGATAGGGTCGGCAACGACCGAAACCCGCGCCGACATACCCTCGCGAGGTCAAGACTGGGGCCGTCATCATGAAACGTTCACTCGTGTTTACCTTCGTGCTCGCGCAGGCGAGCCCCATTTTTGCCCAGACCCCGATCCCACGCCCCGAGCATCCCCGGCCCGACGCCATCCGCGCGCACTGGTCGAATCTCAACGGCCCCTGGCGGTTTCGCTTCGATCCGAAGGATGAGGGCACGAGCCAGGGTTGGGAAAAAGCCGGTTCCGATGGGTTCGACCGGACCATCGTCGTCCCTTTTCCCTGGCAGAGTGAACTGTCGGGAATCCATCAGGTCAAGGACACTCCCAGGATCGGCTGGTATCGCCGCCAATTCCGCGTTCCCACCGATTTTCCCACGGGAGACCGGGTCTGGCTCCGGTTCGAGGCCGTCGACTGGCGCGCCGACGTCTGGGTCAACGGGCGAAAGATCGCCGAGCACGAAGGAGGCTATACACCCTTTGCCGCCGACATCACTGACGCGACCGACAGGGCTGGCGAAAACACCGTCGTCGTTCGCGCGTTCGACCCCACCGACCCCGAACTGCCAACCGGAAAACAGGTCGGTTGGTATACACCAACCTCCGGCGTTTGGCAGACGGTCTGGCTGGAATCGCGCCCGAAAGCGCACATCGCCGGCTTCCGCGTGACCCCCAAGCTCGACCCGGCCCAGGCGGTTTTTCGGGTCGATCTCTCGGGCGTCGAAGGCACCTGTCAGGTGGTGGCGCGGGGCCACGATCGGGGGGTGACGAGCAAGCCCTCGATGGTCGAGCCAGGCAAGAAGTCCTGCCAGGTCGTTTGCACGATCGCCGAGCCCCGGCTCTGGACTCCCGAGACGCCCCATCTCTATGAGGCGACCATCGAGCTCAGGGACCAGGCCGGAACGCTGATCGACGCGGTCGACACGTATTTTGGGCTTCGGACGATCGCCCGCGGCGTCTACCCGGGCGCTCCCTACGAGCGAATCCTGTTGAATGGAAAGCCTCTCTATCTCCGGGCGGCGTTGGACCAGTCGTTCAATCCCAAGGGGATCTATACAGCGCCCGACGACGATTTTCTCAAACGAGACATCATCATCGCCAAGGAGATGGGCTTGAATGGGCTGCGGATACACATCAAACCCGACGAACCGCGCAGGCTTTACTGGGCCGACAAGATCGGACTCTTGATCCTGGAAGACATTCCCAACACCTGGCGGCAAAGCCCGCGCGCCCGGTTGGCCTGGGAACAGACCATGCGCGAGGTCGTCGCGCGCGACCGCAACCACCCCTCGATCATCGCCTGGGTCGCCTTTAACGAGACGTGGGGCCTGGGCCGGCCCGAGGATTACAAGAAGGACAAGGACACCCAGGCCTGGGTGGCGAGGATGGTCGGCGAGATCGGCGAGCTGGACCAGCACGAGCGCCTGGTCGAGGACAACTCGCCCTGCAATTACGACCACATCGCCGCCGGCGACATCAATAGCTGGCATTTCTACATCGATAATCACGAGGAAGCGCGACGACACATCACGGAGGTGGTCGAGCGCACCAAGCCTGGCGGTGATTTCAATTACTGCCCCGGCGCGAGGCAGAGTAATCTCCCCTTGATCAATTCGGAATATGGGGCGGTTTCGGCGGGAGGGGGTGATCGCGATATCTCGTGGGGTCTCCGCGATCTGACCACCCAGCTCCGCCGGCATCCCAAGATCCAAGGGTTCGTTTATACCGAGTTGGCCGATATCGAGTGGGAGCACAACGGGCTCGTCAACTACGACCGCACGGCCAAGGTCTTCGGGTATGACGCGTGGCTTCCCGACATGCGGCCAAGCGAGCTCATGGGGGCGGATTTCATCGGTTACGACGCCCCTCCAGCAATCACCGCGAAGCCAGGCGAAAAAGTCAAAATCCCCCTGTTCGCGAGCCATTTTTCCGACCGGACCCATCCGGTCAAATTGCGCTACTGGGTCAGCGGCTATGACAGCCGGGCCGATATCCGGATGGTGGTCCAGCCCAAGAGCATCCCAATCACGTGGAAGGCGTACGACGTGGTTGAGCTCGAGCCGCTCGAGATCGTCGCGCCCAAGTACCCATTCGCCGGGGCGGTCCTGATGACCCTTCGCGATCCCGAGAACCGACGGTTCGCGGCCAATTTCGTCAACCTGATCGTAAAGCCCGACAAGCCCCTACCGCGGGTCGAAAGGCGTAACGATCACGACGCCCTGGTTCGGTTTTCACCCAGCGATTTCTCCAGGTCGTCGTGGAAAATCCCGCTCCAGCCCCGCCCCGACAAGGTCCAAGGCCATGGAGTGGGCTATTTCGAGTATCGCATCCAGATCCCCGCCGCGATCGCGAAGGCCCATCCCGAGTCGATTTACTATCTCTTCGAGGTGAGCTCGAAAGCCCAGCGAGAGCGGGTCGATTGGCCCGAACACGTCAGCCGCCAAGACAATCCCCAAACCGACCTGGCGCGGACCTGGCCCTCGACACTCTCGGTCATGGTCAACGGGCGCGAGATCGAGCGCCTGACACTGCCCGATGACCCCGCCGACGCTCGGGGCGTCATGTCGCACCTGAAAAAGGTCGATCCGGGCAGCCACGGAGAGCTCGTGGACGGCATGGTCACGCTCACCGAGCACGATCGAGCCGCCCTCGAGGCTGGCGAGCCCCTCGTGCTCCGGCTGCGAGTTCCGCCCGACGCGGAGCACAAGGGGGGGCTTTGTCTGTTTGGCGCGGACTCAGGCGAGCTCCCGCTTGACCCGAGCCTCGAATTCCACACCCGCGACGCGCTGCCCAACGACATGGGTGTCGACCCCGCCGAACCCGCCGCCCGACCCGCCGGTCCCTGACACCAACCCAACGGCCACCCCTAACCCACCAGCGAATCCTGCTCGGCGAATTGATCCCCATCGCCGGTCAAGAGCCAATGCGGGTGCGCGCCGGTAAGCTCAATGAACTTCAGGATCGCCTGGGCCGGAATCGTACAGCCCATTTCATAATTGTGAAGCGTACGAAACGGGATGCCCATGGCCTTGGCCAGGATTGGGCCGCCATGCTCGCCGTAAAGCGCCACCCGGATCTCGCGCATCCTCCGCGAGAGGTCGCTCTTGACGGCTCGCCAGTCGGAATCGACCGGAAATTGATCCATTGAGAAGAGATCCTGGGCTCAAGCCTCGTATCGGAAGCCGGGATGAACGATCCGTGTGACCCGCATTATGAGGACTCGCACTTGTGAATTCCAGACCACCCGACGCGAAATTCGGGCGGATGGATCGGCCGATCCCCTCGAAACCGCCCACCTTCTGGACAGTCGCCGTGCCGCGATTCCCAGTCGATCGAGAGCGGAGTCCGCCCAGGTCCCGAGACGCCGGCGCGATCGAGTTCCTGACGGAAATCGAGGTCTGGCGAAAAAAAACTGGATTCCTGTCGCGTGTCGTCCGAAATCGCGTTCCCTTCTATCGGGCGTCGTGAAACGAGGCCCCGAGACAAAAACCGGAAGCAGAGCCGCTTACCGAGGTGGATTGCCGTGTTGCCAACCCAACGAATGATCGCCCGACTTGCCGCCCGGATCGAGATCGCCTACCGACTGAGACGCCCCGACTGGCGCTCAGGCTGCTCGACGACGAGGATCTGGCAGGAGGCAGCGTACCAACTTTGGCGAGTCCATCGGGACGACCACCACCGCATCCCCCTCGACCCCGAATTCTATGTGGCATCGCAACCACTCTCACCGCTTTATTCCGATCCCTGGGCGGAATTGGCCTGCGTGGCCGCGGCTCGCCGTTACCGTAATCAGGTTCACCGCGTCGTACGCGGCCTACGCCAGGAACTCAATGGCGAGGTCAAAACCGCGGAGCGCCTGATCGAGGAAAGCCCGGGCGATTACCGTCGGCTCGCCAACGACTGCCGACTCTCGCCACTCAGTTGCTACATCGCCGCCATCCGCCGCGACCAGACCGAAATCGCCGCGCGTTTCGCCCATGGCGCGCTTGGCCAGCACGAGTCTTGCCCCCTCTACAAAATCGCCGCTCAAGGGATGATTCCCAGCGACCTCTACCCGATCGAGATCGTCGAGCATGATCGTCGTGAACAAAGCCCGGCCACCATCGATCAAGCATCCCTGTTACTGAATTAGCCGACAGCCTCGCTCAAAAGTCCCCGGTTCAGCCAGGAACGCGTGATTTTGAGTCGTGAAATCATGGCTCGCGCGCCGACCAAGGATACAGGTCGAAGTCCGACCTTACCTGCGTTACGTCGCGTGTCCTGAAGTCAGCCCAAAGCGAAGCGCCGCGCCCCGATAACGGGCTCGTCATGCTTCCAGCGCGAGTCCGCGCCGTGGCTTGTGTGGTTCCCCGCCCGCCAGGGCGTGGTTGGTTCATCGCTCGTCCGCCGGCAAGGGATCGATTCGTTCCTTTGCATCTGTTCATGTTTTGTTATCATTACTTGCCTTTATGACCAAGGAGTTTCTGATCATGCGCTCCCATCGCCTGTTCCAGCCCTCGCTCGATTCGATGCCCGTTCGTATCGCCCCGGCCGTCATGGGGCTTCACGTGGTGGCCACGGTGGCCCATCTCGCTCATGCATCCGCCCACGGATCGATCGGGGGGGCCCTTCCGATGGATTCCGGGGAAGATTCCGGCACCGCGAGCCCGCTCATCATCGCTCCGGTCCCCTCCACCCCGCCCGCCACGTTGATCTGCTGAATAGGACAATTCCTCGCTAGAATCGGTGGCGGGTCACTGCCAGGTCCCGCGGATTTCTGGATCCACCTGCCTTATTCAAGCCGCCCGTGGTGCTCAACGTCATTCCCGCGAGGGTCCCCTCGCGGGAGTTCTCATTTTTAGGCAGGTTTGCGGAAGAGGTCGGATTTTTTTGCGGATTCCACGTTCTTTGGGGGCCACGCAATCGACCTAAACATTCCAAACTTCCCACATTAACAGCAATCGGTTGGATTGGCGTGCTTTTTTTAGAGAAAATCGTGTTCCGCCCTCCTGCTACTCGCGCTTACAATACTTTGCGACGTGGCCACGAAAAGCGAGCGTGAGGATCTGGTACCGAGAATCGAGCTCGGCCCATTCTCGCGCCCCGTTCGTAGGGGGAGGGGTTTCTCAATGACGCCGACGTTTCATCTCGAGATCGAGGATGATCTCTCGACGACGCTCCGTGAAGCGCGGAATGGAAACCAAGAGGCCTGGGAGACGCTTTTCAAGGAATGTTATCCCAAGGTACGCCGGGTAGTTCGTCGGCGACTGAATCGGTCGTTGCGAACGATTTATGATTCGCGTGATTTCGCGAATGAGGCGATGGAAAGCCTGGCGGCCCACCTGGATCAGCTTCAGTTTCCGACGGTGGGTTCGTTGATTGCCTTCCTGGCGAAGGTCGCCGAGCAGAAAGTGATCGACGTGCATCGGCGTCAAGGGACGTCGAAGCGCGACCAGGGTCGCACGCAGTCGATTTCGGCGGGCGAGGACGACGATGGTTTTGGGGAATTGCAGGTTTCGTCGCCGATGCCGACGGCGAGCCAGTACGCCCAGGCCAACGAAGTACACGAGCGGCTCCTGGCTCGGGGGGATGAGACTGAGCGGCGAGTGATTCAGCTCAAGCAGCAGGGATACTCCAACCAGGACATCGCGAGTTTTACGGGATGGAATATCCGAAAGATTCAACGGTTTTTCAAGGAGCTCCACGATTCGTTGAATGAGTCAGGAGACTGAGAATGAATTCGCTCCCCGCTTCGGTCCGCGATGACTGCGGACCCGACCGCGTGGACCAAGCCGTTCGGCTGCTCGATGATGAGCGGCGGCGCTACGGCACGGTCAAGATTGAGCGCGTGTGGGCCCGTTGCCGCAACATGTCGAGCAATGGGACGGAGTCCGCCGACTTGCTCGCCGACCTTGTGAAGGCCGATCTTCGTCGGCGATTCGACCTGGGGGAGAGCCCCCAGGTCGCTGATTATCTGGTCCGCGTTCCCGATCTGAGGAAGGCGGATGACCGCATGGTCTCCCTGATTTACGAGGAATACTGCCTCCGGGAGGAACAGGGAACCCCGCCTGATCTCGCGGCGTTTTGCGACCGCTATGCCGACTGGAAGGATTCGCTCTTCTCCCAGCTCCAATGCCACAAACTGTTTAGTCCGGCGACGGAAACGATCGCTAAACCACCCCAATTCCCCAGGCCGGGCGAGGATTTCGAGGAATTTCACCTGGTTTCGCTGCTAGGCGAGGGGGGGGCGTCTCGGGTCTTCGTGGCTCGGGATCAGTCGCTTGGAGGCAAACCGGTCGTCCTCAAGGTCGCCATCGATCGGGGAGAAGAGCCCAAGCTCCAAGGGCGGCTGAACCATCCTCATATCGTCCCGGTGAACTCGGTCGCGTTCGCGCCCGAACGCGGGCTGGTCGGCCTGTCGATGCCGCTCCAGCCGGGACTGCCGCTCGATCTGATCATCACCCGGATCGATCCCTCCTCGCGCCCCACGCACGCTCGCGCGATCTGGCAGGTGCTCGTCGACGGGGCGGCCCAGGGTCTGATTCCCGATGGCAGCGGCGAGTTTCGGGCGCTGCTCCGTTCCGAAATCTCCCGAGTCGGCCCCCGGGGCGATCACTGGAGCGGCTTTCCCATAAGGGAAGGATACGCCCAGGGCGTGGCCTGGATCGTCATGACCCTCGCCAGAGCCCTTCATTACGCCCACTCGATGGACACGTTTCATCGCGACGTCAAGCCCGGAAACATCCTCTTGACCCTGGCACAGGGCCCCCAACTCCTCGATTTCAATCTGGCCGAGTCTCCTCACTCGGCCGAACGCGCGCACGAAGCGGTCCGTGGCGGAACCCTACCGTACATGGCTCCCGAACAGGTTCAGGCATTCTTGAATCCTGATCGCTGGGGCTCCGTGAGCGCGGCCGCGGACGTCTATTCCCTTGGACTCGTGCTTCGCGAGTTCCTCACTGGCGAGGCCCCCGTGGCCCCACCTGGGAACCTCGATCCCCCGGTCGCGATGGCCGAGATCCTGGTTCGCCGCCGCGCCCTCGACGTCTCGGTTCGCCGCTTGAACCCGACGATTCCACACGCCTTGGAGGCCATTGTCGCAAGGGCGCTGGCCTTTGACCCGGCGAACCGATATCCCGACGCCGAGTCCTTGGCCGTCGATCTCGAGTCGTTTCTCAAGCGAAAGCCGTTGGTCCTGGCGTCCAACGCCTCGCGGCGGGAAAAACTGGTCAACTGGACCGTGAGACATCGTTGGCCGGTCGTCGCCGCCGTCGCCCTCGTCATGATGCTGGGTATCGCGCTCTACCGTCCCATCGTTGAGCGGCTCAACCCGAGACTCGAAACACTCGAGGCATTTCAGACCGCGGTCGACGGCGTCGAGCGTGGCGAGAATGCCTCGGCACTCGTCTCGCTGCTGAAACTCGAGGAAGTCTACCCCCGCTCCTGTCTCGTCAAGTTTTACCTGACCATCGTCCTGGACTCGGAGGAACGACCGTTCGAGGCCGAGTCCCGGTTCCGCGCGGCCCTCGGACTCTCCGACGTCGAGACCGCGCTCCTTCCCTGGGTCAGTCGTCATCCCGATCTCGCGCTCCGGCTCGAGAAATTCACCGCCGACCGCTACGATCTCGCCTATCTGGACGACGAGGACGAGACGACCGCGAAGGCCCGGATCCCCTTTTCACGCATGGCTGACCAGGCGCTCAAGGTCGCGGAATCCATCAACCCCGGTTCACACAAGATCCAACGCCGCCTCGCCCGCGTCGAGACCCTCCTTCAAGAGTACCCGACCGCGCTGGCTCGGTTGACCCGATCGATCGAGGAAATCGAGTCGGACGCCTCGGGTGGAAACGAGCTTGTCGACCTCTATTATCTGCGGCTCATGCGCGCATGGTCCACGAGCGCCTACGTCGACGACGCCCAGGATAAACGGCTCATGGACCCTGAATCCGCGGTCCGGATGCTCACGACGGCGCAGGCCGATCTCGATTTTTGCTCGCGGTTCATGGACAACTGGGCCTTCGACAACAAACCGCTCAAGGAATACTACCTCATGCGGACCTCGCTCCGCGTCGCGTTTTCTCAGAGCGAGGTCGAGCTCTCAAGGCATCACCTCGCGGAGGCCGAACAACGACTCAACCACGCCCGATCGATTCTGAATCGTTTCACCGAGCGGGCACGCGTTCTCGATCTCCCCCGGTCCGGGACCGTCAAAATGTCGAGACGTCTTGATGATGACCTCAATCGGGTTCGCGCCCTCGGCCTGGCGCGATTCCCCACCCCCGCCAAGAGCCCGGACCCCGAGCCCAACCGACTTAGCCGATCCGGCTAGACCAGCCTCGGCCGCGGACCACGGTGTGACGACCGGTCCCCGTTCCGAGGAATCGCGGCCCGAATCATTGGCCTGTCATGTTCTAGACTTCCTGAAACAGGCACCTCTTTTCAGAAAGTCCCAGCCATGTCCGACATCATTTCCGATATTTGGGCCGGCATGAAGGACGCCGGCATGCCCGAAGTCATGCTCTATCTGGCCGACGGCACCGCCAGCCGCTGTCACTGGGACGAAACGGCCTTGATCGGTTCGACCCGAGTCGCCTTGCTCGCCGACCAGGAACGACGAATCGTCCGGATCATGCCGGTCCATGACTGCAAGGGAATTGGCATCGCCAGTCCGAAGGGGACCGACCCCGCCGGTTATCGCGCGGTCGTCCAGGAAAAGCTTAACGAATGCTTCGCAGCCACGATCCCAACCGATTCCGAACCCTCAGCCTGAGGTGTCTTGTCCGCGAGTGCTCGTGCCGCCCCGTGGATGGAAGCGCGCGTGGACATCACGAAGTCGGCTCAGCTCAACCCGGGTATAGATCTGGGTGGTCGCGATCGAGGAGTGCCCCAGCAGCTCTTGAACCACGCGCAGATCCGCCCCCCCGGCCAGCAAGTGGGTGGCGAAGCTATGCCTCAAGGTGTGCGGGCTTACGTCCGCCGCCAGCCCCGCCGCCTGCGCGTGCCGCTTAACAACCCCCCAAAGCGCTACACGCGACAGCGCTCGCCCGGATTTCGAGACAAATACCGTCTCGGTGCCCGGCCTTCGCGCGACCAGAATCGGCCGATCCTGCTCCAGATAACTCGACAACGCGGCAATCGCGCGCGAGCCCAGAGGCACGCGCCGTTCCTTGTCTCCCTTGCCCACGCAACGCGCCATCCGAGCAGTCAAATCAAGGTCAACCGAACGCAGGCCGGCAACCTCCGAGGCTCGACAGCCCGTGGCGTAGAGCGTCTCAAGAATCGCGCGGTCTCGACGACCCAGCCGGGTCTGGTCACTCGGCGCATTCAGCAGCCGCTCGACGGCGGCCGGTCCCAGCACCGAGGGGAGCCGGTCCCAGACCGCCGGCGTGACGAGGAACTTCGCGAGATTCTCAGAGACCAGTCCCTCGACGACAAGGAAGCGAAAATAGGTCGAGAGGCACGCGATATTCCGCCCGACCGAGTTGGGCGCGAGTCCACTTCCCGAGAGCCACTCGACGTAACGGATCAGCGCCCTGAGATCGATCGACTCGACGGTGGCGGGGCCGTTCGTTTCGCGCCAGCGGTGAAACCGCGTCACGTCCGAGCGATAGGCGGCCAAGGTGTGTGGCGACGCCCCACACTCAGCCATGAGATAGTGGAGGAAGGGGCCGATCGGGTCCCTTAAGGGATTCGAGCGAGCCGGCGGAGTTTTCATCGGATTTGGTCGAACCTCGAGAGTCCCGGTGTGTACGGGAATCTCATCGACCAGAGACCTGGGCGGGCTTCAACTCGCCCAGGAAGTCGGCATCGCCGGTGGGGGCCGGCTCGATCGACCTAGCCAGTCCAGGAGGGTTCCATGGCGCGCTTTTCCGCGGAACCACGCAGTTTCTTGAGAGCGCGTTCCTCGATTTGTCGGACACGCTCCTTGGAGACCTCGAGAATCTTGCCAACCTGGGTGAGCGAGAGCCGTTCCCGACCGCCAAGACCAAATCGAAGCGACAGGACTTGCTGTTCGCGGGGCCGAAGCACACCCATCAGGCGCTCGATCGTCTCATCGGTGTCGACTTCACGAGTTCGATCACCCTCGGGGTCGCTCATCGTCTGCATGACGGTGAAGTTCGAATCTCGGCCGACGGAGGCGTCCAGCGAAATGGTCGGGCGGGTGGCGGCCTGAATTCGATCGATGATGACGGATCGTGAGTCCTCGCCCTCCCGTTCCCCTTGTCCGGGGGCGACTTCGGCCGTGTCCAACATCCCTTGGTTTTGCGCCAATTGCCGCAAATGGCGAGGGGTGAGGCGAACCGGATAGGCCCCCGAGGCCACCGCCCGCTGCATCGCCTGGCGAATCCACCAGGTGGCGTATGTTGCCAGCTTGGTCTCGTGAGTCAGGTCGAAGCGATCGATGGCCTCCAGGAGGCCGCAGAAACCCTCCTGCATCAGGTCGGAATTGGGGATGCCACGATCGCGGAATCGCTTGGCGACATGGGCCACCAGCTTGAGATTGGCCAAGGCGAGCTTGCCGCGAATCTCGGAATACCGCCGGTAGATCGCGCCCAGCCGAGCCTGGCCAGGACCATCGTTCACATAGGTGGCGGCGATCAATTCGGCCATCGCCCGAGGATCGGCGGAGTTGGGAGCGGGCTCGATCCCCTTCAAATCGGCGAGGGCCTTGGCGAGCTTGCCCTTGCATTCACCGAGCTCACGCAGCAAGACGCGTTCTTGCGAAGTGCCCAGGACCTCGATGTCGACTTGCTCCAAATTGGCGTATCGGGCTGCTTCAAACGCGGGCCGCCGGGATGTCATGATCGATCCTTTCACCAGGGGCGTTTCAGCGAGACGTATCAGGAACGAGAACGGCTGGTCGACCCTTTCCGGGAATCGGCCATGGAGCCCGCCGAATCGCCCAGGAGCGTTCGCGCGAACTCGGCGAGATGAGCCAGGCACTCTCCGTGACTGGCGTAAACCAATCGCGAGCGGAGCTCAGGCAAGAGCGCCCGCCCCCCCACGATCAAACCAGCGCCTGTCGTCGCCACGGCCTCCTGGACCGCCGCGAACTCGGTGACAAACCGATCACAATCGTCAATCACGTTGGCCGAGAGGAAAATCAAACGGGGGCGATGCGATAAGACCGCGTTCGCCAGCGAACGAAGCGGTAAATTCACCCCCAGATGACGTGTCCGCCAGCCGGCTTCACGCAGGACCAACTCGCACAAGAGCCCAGGCAGGGTGTAGGGGTCTCCCGCCGGAGTCGCCCCCAGGGCGAGCGGCCGATCCAGATCGCCAGGGACGTCGTGGCGGCCGAGCAAATCCGTGATCGCGGCCCCAACCGCCAAGGTCGCCTCGTGCTCCTGATAAACATCGATCGCCCCAACCTGCCAGGCATGGCCAAGTCGAGCCATCACGGGCCGGATCAGCTTGTCACCCAGATCGACGGCGGCAAGACCCGAATCGTAAAGCGAGCGAATCAATCTCCGTGCTTGATCCACCCGCCCCTCGCGAAGATGACCCTCAAGCAAATCGACCGTCCGCTCGCCAACCCCCCCAACGGGATGAAGGTCCGCCTCGACGAACGCCTCAAGAGCCGCCAGCCCCAGGCCCTGTTCCCTCGCCATCCGACGCGCTTCCGACAAGGGGATCAGCCGGTGCCGACCCTGCGTCCGACCCGCTTGGATCGCACCCGAGTCAACCCAACGCTTGATCGTGCTTACACTCACGCCTAAAGCCTCGGCGGCTCGCTGCGTTCGGAGATACGACTCGGCGATTGACATCATGTGAGCCCTTGGACGGTTTGGACGATTTCATAGTAGACGAATCGGCCGGATAAGAAAAGGGGCATCTCGGGATTTCCCCACTGAACCCTGCGAATCATCGCCGAACGGCACGGATTCAGGCCATGGCACTGAACACTCTGGGAGTGTGGCGAATGAACGATTTGACCGATTCTGGGAAGTCCACGCGGGCCGGCGGACGGTGCCCGCGGCGGCGGAAAGGGCCCAAGATCCCGCCGCGAGGCCGAAGACTCCGGGGCCACGGGGCTCGACTGGTCTTGCGGAGCGCGGGCCGGTCGGGTGGCATGGAGCCTGAAATCTCAAGTCGTGGCCGAACATGGCCAGGACCCTGGAGCTCCATCAAGCAGAAAGCGACGATGCCCATGAGCGTTCTGGAATCGGGCGAGGATCGAGAACGGTTGATCGCGATTTTGAAGCGCGACGCCCTCAAGGTGGGGCAATTCACCCTGGCCAGCGGACGGACTTCGCATTATTACATTGATGGCAGGCGGGTGACGCTGGGGGCGGAGGGGGCGCTTTTGATCGCGGAGGGGGTTCTGGACGTCCTCGCCGAGCATCCCGACGTCCAGGCGATCGGCGGGCTCACGATGGGAGCCGATCCCATCGTGGGGGCCGCGCTGGCACGCGCTCCCCTGCGTCGGCGTGGTGATCTGCGCGGGTTTCTGGTACGCAAGGAGGCCAAGGGCCACGGGACTGGCAAGCTGATCGAAGGCCCTCTCGAGCCTGGCTCGGTGGTCGCGATCGTGGACGATGTCGCCACGACGGGGGGCTCCTCCTTGCAAGCGGTCGCCGCGGTCCGAGCGATGGGTTCGACCGTCAAGCTCGTCATCGTGGTGCTCGATCGGCTCGAGGGGGCGGCGGTGGCGTTCGCCAAGGAAGGGCTCGCCTTTCGCTCGCTGCTCACGATTCGCGATCTGGGGGTCGAGCCACTCGCGAGCGAGGGCTAAATTCAAGGAGAGCGGGCGGAATGGAGTCGAGTCTGCATCGGTCACTGAAGGAGCGGTTCGCCGCGGAGGGGAATCAGGAGGTTCCCCTGGAGGGCTTTCGTATCGACGCCGTCGACCCCGAGGGATGCCTGGTCGAGGTCCAATCAGGCTCGCTCGGCCCCCTGCGTGAAAAGCTCAGGCGGCTCTTGCCGGTCTATCGCATGCGACTGATCAAGCCCGTGCCGCTCGAGCGTAGGCTCGTGCGCAGGGCCCGCCGCGACGGCCCCGATCTTTCCTCGCGAAGGAGCCCCAAACGGGGCGTCCTGGTGGACGTCTTTGACGACCTCGTCGGTCTCGTTCCCCTGTTTCCCGACGTCAATCTCCGAATCGACGTCCTGGCGGTTTCCATTGAGGAGATCCGGGTCCCGCGCCGGCGGTCGCCGTATTTCAAGGTCGTCGACCGCCGGCTGATCGCGATCGAGCAAACCCGCTCGCTCCAGCGGGCGTTCGATCTCTGGTCGCTCCTGCCCGCCGACTGCCAGGGTCAAGCGCCTTTCACCACCCACGACCTCGCGCGGCAATTAAACCGGCCTCTCGCGATGGCCCAGCGCGTCGCCTATTGCCTGAAAGGCTCTGGAGCGGCCCGGGTGGTCGCTAAAAAAGGCAACCTGCTCGTGTATGTTCGCGGTGATGGATTGGAAACATGAACTCGCGCCTGATAAGATCGGCGTGCGTGGGAGTGTTTTTCATCGACCCAAGGCGCGGAGCATCCGCGGGAGCGACGAGGATGAATCGACGGTTTCCTTTGAGTCGGACCTTGCGGGTTATGATCGTCGTTGGGACTTGTCTCTTCGTGGTCCCGACGATGTCGCTCGCGCGGCAGGTGCCCGCGGTCGCCCGGGCGGGCTCGAAGCTCCCCTCCGAGCCGTTCGCGGCCGTGGCCTCGATGGCGAAAGCGGGCGAGTACCTCGACCGCGTCGCTCTCGGGTGGACCAACGAGAAGAAATGCGGTAGTTGCCATACCAACTACCCTTACCTGGGCGCTCGGCCCGCCCTTGGCGAGACGAGCGATCGCTATGCCCAGGTCCGGTCCTATTTCGAGAATCGGGTCGTTCACTGGGACGACGCCGCCCCGGAATCGAAGCCCAAATGGCCGGCGGAGGTCGTCCTCACCGCCGAGGGGCTCGCACGTGGCGATCACGCCACCACCGGAACGCTTCATCCGATAACCCGGCAGGCGCTCGACCGGATGTGGACCGTCCAGAAGGCCGACGGCGGCTTTGAGTGGGTCAAATGCGACTGGTATCCCTTTGAATACGACGACTACTATGGCGCGGTCATCGCCGCGCTTGCCGTTGGTCACGCTCCTGGCGGTTACGCCAAGACCGCGAAGGCCAAGGCCGGCCTGGAGCGATTGCGTGGGTATTTCGCCAAGAATTCCCCCCCGGTATTGCACCACCGAACCATGCTCTTGTGGGCCTCGTGCCGGGTCGACGGACTCATGACGGACAAGGAACGGCAAGAGACCATCGCCAGTCTCCGCAAGCTCGAGCGTCCTGGCGGCGGCTGGGCCGTGGCATCGCTGGGCGACTGGGATCGCAGGGACGGCTCTCCCAACGATCCCAACGGACCGGCCGACGCCTATGCGACCGGACTGATCGCGTTTGCCTTGCGAGAGGCGGGCGTTCCGGCCGAAGACCCCGCGCTGAGGCGCTCGGTCGCCTGGCTGCTCGCCAACCAGCGATCCTCGGGGGGTTGGTTCACCCGATCGCTCAACGACGACGAGCATCATTACATCGCCCACGCCGGATCGGCCTATGCGGTCCTGGCCCTCCGCGCCTGTGGGTATCAGGATGGCGAGCCCCGGATGGCCGCCAAGACCATCCAGGCCGGCAAGCTGGCCGCGGCCTCCTCCGTGCCGAAATAGACAGGCTTTCCCGGTGTGACCGAAACCGCTCACGACGCCCGGGAGTGTCGGGAGGTTTCCCTACCTAGCCCTTTGCCTCACCGCCTTCGCCGGCGACCCATTGCAGGAGCCCGGCGACACAGACGGCGTGATCGATCAGCCCCTCTTGAATGAGCGGGGCGATCGACCGCGCCGGCACAAGCTCGATCGTGAGCTCTTCGTTGGCGTCGGGCCTCGGTGGGGCGATCGCGATCACGTCCGTGATCACGATGGTGCTGATCCGCATCGAGAGTAGGGCGGGGTTCGGGAACAGCGTGCTGATCAAGCGCGCCCCTTGCCCCGCGTAGCCCGTTTCCTCAAGCAATTCGCGAGCGCCGGCCACGAGCGGATCCTCGCCAGGCTCGATCAAGCCGCCGGGCGTCTCCAGGCTGTCGCGACCCGCGCCCGCGCGAAACTGCCGAACCATCACCACCCGACCATCGGCCGTCAGCGCGATCACATGCACCCCATCGGCCAGGTGGGTGACGAAATAGTCGTGGCACGCGCCCGACTTTCGTGAGCGAAATCGCTCCTTGCGCAATCGAAAGAGCCAGGTCTCGACCAGGGTCTCGTCGTGCGAGCCCCCCCCCACGCGTGTCCACGAGGCATGATCATCAACGATTTCGTCCACGGATTCGTCCTCTTGGTTCATGACCCGGGAATCGTCCTACGCGGAGAGCAGTTCTTCCACGAGCATCGCCAGACCGTCCTGGTCGTGGTCGCCGGTGACGCGGTTGGCGATCGAGCGGACGCTCTCGGGAGCATGGCCCATCGCGACCCCCAAGCCGGCGTGGCGAATCATCGTGAGGTCGTTCATATCGTCCCCGACCGCGCAGATTTCGCTTGGATCGATGCCCCAGTCGCTCGCGAGCCACTGGATGGCGGTCCATTTGCAGGCGTCGTGGCGTAAAAGCTCGCACATTGTCCCGAGGTACCGAGGGCTGCGCTGAACAAAGGTCCGTACCAGGCCGCCAAGCGATCGCTCGACGACCTCTTCAAAGGCCGACATCTCGGGCTTTGTCCCGACCGCGCAAACATGAAAGACACCTTGGCTGGTGATATCAAAATCGGGCTCGATCCCCGCGTTTTCGCGGTTCCGGGCGACATATTCGTCAAAGAGGTCTCGGCCGGTTGGAAAGGCCGGAATCATGAAATCGGGCTCGGTCGTGGCGAGGTCGTTGAAGACGATCATGGGCTGATCGTGAGCCTGGAACAGGTCCTTGATCCGGCGGGCGAGGACGGGGTCGAAATCCGCGCGCCAGAGGGTTGAGCCATCTCGCGGGTCCTTGATGATGGCCCCTGAATTGCAGACGAGAGGGGCGTCGAGTCCGAGTTCCTGGGCGATTGGGAGGGCGCGGCGGTATCGCCGGCCGGTACAGAGGATCGTCCGCAGGCCCGCCCGGCCGACCCTCGCGATGGCCTCCGCCGTGCGTGGTCGCAGCGCGCCGGTGGAATCCAGCAGAGTCCCGTCCACGTCGAGCGCGAGCAGGCGAAATTGCGAATTGAGCATCGGTTGGTTCATGCCTCACAAGCGATCACCAGGGGCGAAAGCCCCGAGCAAGGGATTCATGGTATGCCGAGACGCTCGCGCCGACCAGTCGCATTGGCTGTCGAGCCAAGTCGGCTCGCGTCCAGGAAAGCACCGCCATGCCCCGCGCGATTGGGAGAGCGCGAGCGAGAAACCGACCGATCGTTCCCACGGGCGCGGGTCGGAGCCCACTTTTGGGGGCGCTGACCGGGACCGGGCGGATCCTCGGCCCTCGCCTTTACGCCGAGAGAGACGACGGGTTACGCTCTATTCGTGAGCAAGCCACTCACGCCGCCGTCATGGGGATGAGGCGTGAGGCTTGCAACGGTCTGGGCCGAACTCGATGCCGCGATTCACCGTGAAAGCCTCTCGGGGACTCTTGCTCACGATCACCTTCCTGGTCGGTTGTGGGGAGAATCCGTTCGTGCCGCCCCCTCCGCCCGAGCTGATCGATTCGACCCCGGTCCGGACGTCGCCGGTGCCGGGGCGAATCGATCCGCCGACCGAAACCGACGTGACCACTTCGAGCGTGGCGGCGGGGCGGGTGATCGAGCTCATTCTCAGCCGGCCGCCCAACGGCGATCAAACGTTCATGGCGCAGATTCTTCGTCAGCGGGCGGGAAAGGCTCAGACGTCCTTTCGCTCGTTCGCCCCCGATCCGGACCACCCCCGACCCGTCGAATGGACCGTCAAGGCGATCGAGGCCGCGACCGAAATGGGGGCGTCGGGGCTGCTGGTCGAGGTTGACCCCGATCGCGCGATCGTGGAGGCCCTCGCCAGGGCCCGATCCAAGGGCCTAGCCGTGCTCTCCCTCGAAACGCCGCTGCCAACGGTTGACGGCAAGCCCTTCACCCTGCTCACCTATGGATCGTTTCCCGAGGCCGGCCGAAAAATCGTCAAGACCATGATGGACGCGGCGCTGAAATTCCCCGACTTTCGCTCGACCCGAATCCTGATCATCGACAATCGCGCCGGCGGAGTGTATCGGGAGGCCCGGCTCGAATCCCTGACCGCCCCGCTTCGGGATCTCGGCCAGAAATGGGACATCGTCTCGTTCGACGGGACCGAAACCGACGCCCTTCGCTCACTCAACAAGGCCATCACAAGGCCCGGTCCCCGGGTGTCGGTCGTCCTCGCCCAGGAAGACGTGGGGCTCTTCACCGCCCATCGAGCGCTCCTCTCACGGATCGAGCAAAACCAACCGGAATTCCTGATCGGCGGCTATTTTTCGTATGACGGGCGAAGCGGCCACGAACTGCTCGGCAAGGTCATCGCGTTCGGAGATCGGGCGGTCTCGACCTTCGCGACCCGCGCGTTCGAGACGATCACCCTCATGATCGACGGCAAACCCGTCGAGGACCGCGTCGAAGTCCCGATCATGGTGCGCTCAACGGAGACGATTTTCGTTCCAACCGCCGCCACGAAAACCGCGTCGCCCGTCAAGCCTTGAGGGCTCGACGACCGCGAACGCTATGAGGGAAGAGCGAGACCTGATCGAGCGAATCGTCGTCCATGAACGGCATGGGCACGAAATCGGTTTCGCGAGTCAGGTAAGGGTGGGCCTGGACCTCGGCCGCGAGGGCCTCGGAAACCCAGAGCGTCTCGAGTTCGAGCGTGTTGGGAATCACGACCACCCGCGCCTCGGCCGCCTCAAGCCTCCAACAGGTCTCGAGGGCGGTCCGCAGAACCTCGCGATCGGTCGGGAAGGTAATCGGGATTCGCGCGCGCTCGAGAAAACACGACGTCAGGACATTGATTCGAAACGACTCGGGATCGAGCTGGGAAACCAGCCGATCGGTCGTGAGGTCGGCGAAACCGACGCCGACAATGTTGCCATGACTCTCGGCCGAGACGTCAAGCGCCACCAGCCGCGTCACCACCGGGCGAGCAAGGTCAGGCTGGGTTTCAACCATCAGCCGGCCAATCACATTGGGGTCCATCCCGGCTCCCGAATAGTTCTTGCCAATTTCGCCGACGACCAGGACATCGATTTGCTCGAAAGGCAATCGCCCCATGAGCCCACGAGCGCGCTCGAGCAAGGTCGGCTCGAGGTCGAGGATCGTCTCGGGTTCGAGCGCGACAATCTCGGCTGGGACATCGGCGGCGTTTTCGAGGATCGCAAGCCCGAGCACGAACGGCGTTTTCTCAAGCAAGATCCGCCCAACGGCCGGCAAGACCTCCATCATTCCCCGCACGCCCAGTTTATGGACCTGACTGGCCCCCTGGCGCTTGCCCAGACCAATCACGAGCATCTTGAGCACGCCAGACTCATAACGAGCGTGAAAATCGGTGTGCGGCTTGACCCGATTCACCAAAACCAGGCCGTCGGCGGCGAGAGCGTTTTTATCGAAATAAATGGGCAGTCCCACGGGACTGGTCCCGATGACGGCGGTGTCCATGTCGGTCTTGACGGGGACCTCCATCGACTCCGAGCTGACCCCATAACCCGCCAGCAGCTCCCGTTGCCCCTCGGCGGTCGCGCCCCCGTGGCTCCCCATCGCGGCCACCACGAACGGCCGATAGCCCATCCCCTTGAGCGTATCCACCATCGCCCGCGCGATCACCGCGATCTGGTTCACACCCCGGCTGCCTACCCCGACCGCGATCGTCCCACCAGGCTTCACTCGTTCGCGGATTCGGCTGGTTTCGATCAACCGCTTCACTGTCCCCGGAACATCATCGACACGCGGCATGGGCGCGTGCTGCCTGACCCGAGCTAGCCCGGGAAACATCATGGGCGCATGATCCGTCACGATAATCCCTCCCCGCCCGCCTTCGTCAGGGTGTCACCAACCAAACTGCGTCCGCGGCCCCAAATACGGCGCGTAGACTCCAACCGGCGGCGGTGCTGGCCGACGATTCGACGCCCGACCTGGATCACCATACGCGAACGTCCGGTACGACCCTCCATTCGGCATGTACGTCGACGGTTGATAATACGACGCGCCGTAGACATAACCCGAAGTCACGAAGCCAGGCCGCCAAAGCCCCACGCCAAACTTTCCAGGCATGATCCCATACGGAGGCATCGTGCTCCCATACGACGGACCGGGATAGGCCGAGAAGACCGAGTAAGTCTGCGGCATGCCGTAAGTTGCGAAACCATAACTCATCCCATATGTGCCGGGAGAGCCCAGATAGTCGCTCACGCGGTAGGACGACGAATAGGCCGTCGTCTGGGCACCCGCCTCCCCCGCCATCGACCCGACCACCACGGCCAAACCCAGCAGGGCCGCCAGCGATCCGAACACCTTTCGTGGTCTCATTGCCCACCCCCCAAGAGTTCGTGGTTTCAAGGCTCGAGCGCGTCTGGTCGTCCCCGACCTCAGCTTCAATCCTACCACGCCATCCGTTCTGGCGGCACGGGCCACAGGCCTGAAATCGTCATTTCAACCGGCGACATACGACCTCGCACTCGCCCATGGTGTTACGCATGGTGTGGTTGGATCCTTGAAACAATTTTGGCTAGCCAAACTTCTTGTTTTTGAAATCCTATCTTTTCTCTTGGCCGATGTTGAAAGAGTCTCTATACTCTTGGTGCGTGGTTGGTTGGCCATCGCGCGTGGGACAGAGGAATGATCAGCGCGTGGAGTCTTGGCTGGCGTGGTTTCGAGTCGCGCCCTCAACGTAGGAAGGTCATCGCATGGCGGTGGTTGAGGAGACGGCACCCAGCCGTCGATCGCTGGACGATGTGCATGGATCGGTGGCGATCCCAAAGGGAGGCGGGCCCAACGCTCGATTGCGGAAGGCGTTTGCCTTTTTGGGGCCGGCTTATCTTGTCAGCGTCGGGTACATGGACCCGGGCAACTGGGCGACGGACATTCAGGGGGGTGCGCAGTTTGGCTATCGGCTGATCTGGGTTCTCCTGATGTCGAACATGATGGCCATTCTGTTGCAGACGCTGGCCGCGCGTCTGGGGGTGGTGACGGGCCACGACCTGGCCCAGGCGTGTCGTGCCGAGTATTCGCGAGGTCTCAACGTCGTGCTCTGGGTTCTCGCGGAGATCGCGATCGCGGCCTGCGATCTGGCCGAGGTTTTGGGGACGATCATCGCGCTCAAGCTGCTCTTTGACCTGCCACTTTTATGGGGCTGTGTGATCACGGCCTTCGACACGTTCCTGCTGCTTTCGCTCCAGCGTTATGGGATGCGCCAGGTGGAGGCCCTGATCCTGGCCCTGGTGGCCACGATCGGGGGTTGCTTCTTGATTCAGATCTTCCTGGCGCGGCCCGACGCGGCCGGGGTGATCTCGGGGTTCCGACCCAGCTTGCCGCCGGGCTCGCTCTACGTCGCGATCGGAATCCTGGGGGCGACGGTGATGCCCCACAATCTTTACCTGCACTCGGCCCTGGTCCAGACCAGGCGGATCGGGAGCGATAGCGCGAGCAAGCGTTCCGCCTCGCGCTATTACTTACTTGACTCGACAATCGCGCTGAACGCCGCGTTTTTCGTGAACTCGGCGATCCTGGTCTTGAGCGCGGCCGTATTTCACCGCAATGGGATCGACGTGGCGAGTATCGATCAGGCCTATCAAATCCTGCCCGAGTTCCTGGGTCGCTCAGCGCCAATCTTGTTTGGGATCGCGCTTTTGTGCGCGGGCCAGAGCTCGACCTTGACCGGGACACTGGCTGGGCAGATCGTGATGGAGGGGTATCTCAAACTCAGGCTCTCCCCCTGGCTGCGCAGGCTCGCGACCCGGCTGCTGGCCTTGGTTCCGGCGGTCATCGTGATCGCGGTCGCCGGCGATGAATCGACCCAGCAGCTCCTGGTCTTGAGCCAGGTGGTTTTGAGTCTTCAGCTTTCGTTCGCGGTGATCCCGCTCATCCATTTCACGTCCAGCAAGCTTAACATGGGCGAATTCGCCTCCCCGGCCTGGGTCAAGGCGTTGGCCTGGACGACGGCGGCGGTGATCGTGGGCCTGAACGGTAAGCTGGTTCTTGATCAGGTCGCCGATTGGACCAAGGCCCTCGGCGAACGGGGACTTGCCCTGGGCCCCGTGCCGGCGAGCTGGCTGGTGGGGGGGGTGCTTTATGGCTTGGTCGCGGCCGCCGCGGGCTTGCTCGCGTGGATGACGGTCAAGCCCTGGATCAATCCCTCGCCCCAGTGGACACCCCAGCCCTCGGTCAAGCTCGACTGGGTGCGGGCGCTCAAGCCGCGGCTGTTGAGTCGGATCGGCGTCGCCCTTGAACACCAACAAACCGATGCCGAGATTTTGAATCGTGCCTTGGGCCTGGCGGTCGCGAACCCGGAGCCGAGCGAATTGCTGCTCTTGCACGTGGTTGACACCCCGATGACCCGCGTCCTGGGCGCTCAGACCGCCGACCGCGAATCCACGGCCGATGAACGTTATCTCGCCGACCTGGTCGAGGCCCTGCGAGCGCGTGGTCACTCGGCTCGGGCGGTCCTCTTACACGGCCCCGATCCCGCCGGCGAGCTGGTCGCGTATCTTAAGAACGACCCGGTCGACCTGCTCGTGGTCGGCTCGCACGGGCATGGGCTGGTCCGAGATTTCCTGCTGGGCCAAACGGTCGACCGGGTCCGACACAGTCTCGAGGTTCCCATGCTGATCGCCCGCCCCGACCGCGCCGGGGATCCGCTTCCGCATGGGCCGGCATGAGAAAGGATCGCTTCCCCGATGGTTAAGGCTTTTGGTCTACTCTTGCTCTTGTCGGTGGTGGCCACGTTTGACAAGCCCCCTTCTGGCAACGCGGTCATCCGGGCCAAGGCCGGTGCCTCGGAGATCGTCATCACGACCACCTCGCGAGTCGCCGGCGCGATCCACTCGGTTCGATGGGGGGGTAAGGAATTCATCGACAGCCTGGACCATGGGCGGCAGCTTCAATCGGCGTCAAACCTGGACCGTGGCGGGCCGCTCATCGCCGAGGTCTTCAATCCCACCGAGGCCGGGTCGAGAGCCGATCACATCGGACCCAAATCGTCGAGCAGGCTGCTCGCCCTCTCGGCTCAAGGCCCGGAGCTTCGGACCAAGTCGCTGATGGCGTTTTGGCTGAAGCCCGGCGAAAGGTCCCAGGGACATCTCGCGCTCAATGATCGCGTCTTGTCGGCCCATGGGCTCTCCAAGCGAGTCCACATCGGCCATCGTGGCAACCCCCACGTCATCGAATACGACGTGACGTTCACCCTCCCGAAAGGCGAGCGACACACCATCGCCCAGTTCGAGGCCCTGACCGGCTACATGCCGGCCGAGTTTGGCCGGTTCTTGAAGTATGATCGGAAGAGCCAATCGTTCCAGCCCCTGGACGACGGGCCTGGCGAGCAAGCCGCCCCAGTGGTGCTGGCGACGGCGAACGGCTCGCACGCGATGGGAATCTATTCGCCCGATCCCTCGCCAGGCTACGGGCGGTTTCGTTTCTTACCCGAACGCGTCACCAAGTGGAACTGCGTCTTTCGGGTCCGCGACCCAGCCGGGATCAAGCCAGGCGATTACTCTTACCGGATGTATGTGGAAGTGGGCACGCTCGAGGACGTTCGCCGCGCCTTGGGCGACCTACACAATGAATTCCACAAGTGAGAGGGGAGCGCCACCGCGCGCTTGGCCCGTTCCTCACGTCGAGGCTGGAAATCACCGCGATCGGTTGATCGAATCCCGATCTCGTTCTAGCCTTCCCAGGACCGCTCCGGAACCACGGGCCTGACCCCGGGTGTCCAGTTGACACGAATCGGGGCGGGCTCGATCTTACCCTGAACACGCGCGAGCCCGCGCGCCGGAGTCAAAATGATCCAACGGACCAAACGGGGACGTCGCGCCTTCGTCCCCGATCACGTCGGCGGCCTTGAGGACC
>JAKBAP010000260.1 GCA_021808995.1 Planctomycetota bacterium
GTGGTGGTGAGGACGGCGTTCTTGGGCCGAATCGCCGGTCGGGAGTCTTTTTTCTTGGGCGCGGGGGTATCGGCCAGGGCCGCGCCGGCGAAGGCGAGCCCGGCGATGAGCGAGGTCAGGGTGAATACGACGAACCGAGGGTAATCTTTCCACCGACCCATGATTTCTCGTTCCCCTCTCGAATAAGGCTCGCTCGCGAACGACCTTCCGAAGCCGTTTCCCGATCCAATCATCTTATGGCCTGGCGGCTGACCGGACAAGACGGAGAGCCCCTCGCGAAAGGTGCCTCGACTCCCCCGCCCGACCGAGTCGATGACCGATTGGTCATGGATGCGCGCGACAGGCCCTGGCCTGTTGGCTACAATGGAAGACGACCTGGTCCGGTTTGACTTGACTGGAGCATCTGGTGAGCTCGCCACGAATCGACCGTCTTCATTCCGAAATCGCCGCGTCGAGGCGGCGGTTGCTAGCCCACCCGGTCCATGACCGGATTGATGGCATCGACGCCTTGCGTGTCTTCATGGAGCACCATGTTTTCGCCGTCTGGGACTTCATGTCGTTGCTGAAGGCGTTACAGCGTGGGCTTTGTTGCGTGGACGTCCCCTGGACCCCGCCGGCCAACCCGCGGGCGTGCCGGTTGATCAATGAGATCGTCCTCGCCGAGGAGTCCGACGCCGACGGTCGAGGCGGATACGCGAGCCATTTTGAACTCTATCTCGAAGCCATGAGGGCCATCGGTGCTCGGACCGATCGCATCGACCGCTTTGTTCGGGAGATCCGCGGGAGCCGCGACGTGATCCGGGCGGTCGAGATCGCCGACGTTCCTCAGGCCGCGAGACAATTCCTTACCCAAACATTCGGGACAATAGAACAGGGCGACCTTCACGCCATCGCCTCGGCCTTCGCTTTCGGGCGTGAGGACCTCCTGCCCGATGTCTTTCGCAGGATCGTCGATGGATTGGCCGTGGTGGGGAGTGCTGTCGATCACTTTCGGTACTATCTCGATCGCCACATCGAACTCGATGGTGGCGAGCACGGCCCCCTTGCCGAGCGCCTGGTGGAAGATCTTTGTGGCGAGGATTCCGCCCGCTGGCGATCCGCCGAAGGGTCCGCGCTTCGTTCCCTCGACGCTCGCGCCCTTTTGTGGGATGGCATCCACGCCATTCTCGTTCGCTTGAACCCGGGGACCGACCCCGGCACCGGGGAGCGAGACGGAAACCTGGCTGGAAAGCCCACCTTTTCAATCCCGCGAACTTGAGATTGACAGGTTTCGGCCTGGTCGCGATAGTGTGGCCGCTTCACTTGAGGGGCATGGATTCTGGCTTCTTGAGCATGGAGCACGAACGGAGTCGGCCGCAAGGACGAGGGCCTGGCGTGTTCTTTAGCCCGTCTCGCCTTGCCGCGCGTCGTTTCTTTCTCGCACCGCGACGCACCAGGCGCGTTTCGAAGCACCCAGGATGGAGCCTGCCATGCGAATTCTCGTGACCGGAGGCGCCGGCTACGTCGGCTCGACCCTCGTCCCCATGTTGCTCGAGCAAGGACACAAGGTCCGCGTGCTCGATTCGCTCAAATTTGGCGGACACGGCCTCTTGCCGTGCTGTTCCAATCGCTTTTTCGATCTCCAAAAGGGGGACGTCTGCGATCCCGCCGCGATGAAATCGGCTCTCGACGGTGTCGAGGCCATCATCCACCTGGCGGCGATCGTCGGATATCCTGCCTGCAAGAAGGAGCCACAACTCGCCCAGGCCGTCAATGTCGACGGCACCGCCAACCTGCTGCGGCATCGCAAGCCCGATCAAAAGGTCGTGTACGCCTCGACCGGCAGTATCTATGGCTCGATCCCCGACTATGTCTGCAACGAGGACACCCCGCGAGCCCCGATTACCCTCTACGGCGAGACCAAGGGGGCGGCCGAGCAGATGATCCTCGACGCCGGCAACAGCGTCGCCTACCGCTTCGCGACCGCCTTTGGCGTGAGCAACCGCATGCGGCTCGACCTCATGCCCAACGACTTTACCTATCAGGCCGTCAAGAACCGCAACCTGATCGTCTACGAGGGGGGCTTCAAGCGGACCTTCGTCCACGTCCGCGACATGGCCCGGTCGTTTATCTTCGCCCTCGAGCGCTGGAGCGAGGTCAAGGACGAGGTCTTCAACGTCGGCCATGAAACCATGAACTTCACCAAGGAAGACGTGGCCCGCAAGATCCTCGAGCATGTTGATTACTACCTGCATTTCGCCGAGGTCGGCGCCGACGCCGATCAGCGCAACTATGAGGTCTCTTACGAAAAGATCAGGGCCAAGGGCTTCGAGACCACGATCGATCTTGACCGCGGCGTCGCCGAGCTCGTCCGCGCGGCCAGGTTGATCGAGTTCCAGAACCCCTTCGCCAACGTCTGAAAACCTCGCCTCCTCGAGCGGGCGCTAGGGGTTCACGAGCCCCGGGTGCCCGCCCGACGATCCATCCAACATCCTGTCCCGAGCATCACGAGGAGATGGTCCATGAAGGGTTTCTGGTCCGAGAAGCGAGTGACGGTCACGGGGGGGGCTGGCTTTCTGGGTCGGCACCTGGTGAAGCGGCTCGAGAGCCATGGGGCGACGGTTTTCGTCCCACGCCAGCGTGACTATAACCTGATCGCGCTTGATTCCTGTCTGAAATGCTTGCTTGAGCATCCGTGTGACGTCCTGTTTCACGCGGCGGCGTATTACGGCGGGATCGGCATCAACCAGGCCGAGCCGGCGAAGCTCTACTACACCAACCTGGTGATGGGCGCGAATGTCATGGAGGCCGCCCGTCTGGCCCGGGTCGCCAAGGTGGTCAACATCGGGACCGCCTGTAGTTATCCTGGCTATCTCGAGGGCCGGCTCAAGGAACAGGACCTCTGGGCGGGCCCATGCCACGCCAGCGTCGTGAACTATGGCCTGACCAAGAAGATGCTAGCCGTCCAGGGCGAGGCGTACAAGAAACAATACGGGCTCGATTCGATCCATCTGATCCTGACCAATCTTTATGGTCCGGGCGATTCCTATAACACCGATCGATCGCACGTCGTGGCGGCCCTGATTCGCAAGTGGGTCGAGGCCGACATGGCCGGCGCGCCCGAAATCGAGGTCTGGGGCACTGGCAAGCCGGTCCGCGAATTCATCTACGCCCCCGACTGCGCCGACGCGATCATGCTCGCGGGCGAAAAGTATAACGACGTGACCATGCCACTGAATATCGGGAGCGGCATCGGCACCTCGATTCGCGAGCTGGTCGAGACCCTGACCGCCGCGACGGGATATCGGGGGAAGATCGCCTGGAACGCCGACAAGCCCGACGGCGCGATGATGAAGGTCCTCGACGTCGAGCGGATGCGACAGGCCCTCGGAGGCTGGACACCGCCGACCGACCTGCGAACCGGACTGGCCAAGACCATCGCGTGGTACCGGGCCAACAAGGCCCAGGCGGACGCCAAATGGTGACCGGACGACGGTTTTTCAGCCGACCGACCGTCGGGCCCGGTGGCCCATCCGAGCGAACAAGGGCGCATCCCCCCCAGGCCACGCCCCCGCCTCGCCAGCCGCCGACCACGCCGGAGTCCGCGACAGGTCGAATTCTCTTCATCAATCAATATTACTGGCCCGATCATGCGTCGACGGCGCAGCATCTCGCCGACCTGGCCGAGTCACTCGCCGAGCGTGGGCACGAATGCCACGTCTTGACCTCGCGCAACCATTACAAACCTGGCGAGCCCAAGCTCCCGGCATCCGAAACCTATCAAGGGGTCCAGATCCATCGCGTGCCGGCGACCGCGCTGGGACGGGGAGGGTTCTGGATCCGCATGACCGACTATCTGACCTTTTACGCCTGCGCCCTTGTGAAATCGCTCACCCTGCCGCGGTGCGACCTGGTCGTGACCTTGACCACGCCGCCGATCATTGGCCTGATCGGGGTGATCCTGGCCAGGTGGAAGGGTTCCCGCCACGTCTTCTGGAGCATGGATTTGCATCCCGACGCGAGCCTGGCGCTCGGCAAGATGTCGCGTGGGCGCCCCATCGTGCGGTTCCTGGAGTGGCTCGCGGCCTTCGTCTATCGCCAGGCGGATCGGGTCGTGGTCCTGGGTCCTTACATGGCCGACCGGATCGCCCGCAAGGGGGTCCCCGAGGATCGCCTGGTCACGATCCCGGTCTGGAGCCGACGCGACGAGATCGAGCCCATCGTCCGCCTGAATAATCCCCTCCGTAAGCAGCTCGGTCTGGGGGATCGGTTCGTCGCGATGTATTCGGGCAATCTTGGGCTTGCTCATTCGTTTGACGAGTTCCTTGGGGCCGCCCGGATGCTCCGCGACGATTCGCGGATCGTTTTTCTGTTTGTCGGCGGCGGCCCGCGCATGGCCGAGGTCCGCGCGACGGCCGAGCGAGAATCGCTCGGGAACATGCGGTTCATGGATTATGTCCCGCGTGATTCGCTCAAGCGGTCGCTGGGCCTCGCGGACGTTCATTTGATCTCGATGCGGCCCGAGATGACGGGCATCGTGGTGCCGGGGAAGCTTTATGGGGTCATGGCGGCGGGGCGGCCCGCGCTTTTCGTTGGACCCGATCATTGCGAGACGGCCGACGCGATTCGCGACGCGGGATGCGGATTCGTGGTCCCCACCGGCGATTGCCAAGGGGTCGCGGGCGCGATCGAGCGGCTCGCCTCCGAGCCCAGCCTGGCCAGCCGAATGGGCGAGTGCGGCCGGCTCGCCTTCCTCGCTCATTACGAACGGAAACTCTGTTGCCAGGAATGGGCCGAGCTGGCGAGCGAAATGGTCGCCACCCCCGCGAATCGCGCCAGGGCTCGGTCACGACCAAGGAGACGCGAAATGGTTTCTCGCGGCGCGATCGGCTTGCTCATGATGCTTGGACTTGCCACGGCGATCCACGGCGACGAGCCCAACCAGGGAGTCGCCCAGATTCAGGCCAGGCACGATCAGGCGTTGGTGCGCGAGCTATCCGAATATGTGATCAAGAATCCACGCGCTCTCGATCGCGACCAGGCTTACGCGGCCCTTTTCAACAAGGCCATCGAACACGACTGGTTCCGCGAGAACGAAGAACTCGCCGAACAGTATCTGAAGGCCGAGCCCAACGGTCCCGTGCGGGCGCTCGCCCAGATCATCCAGACGATGGCGCGTGCCCAGGCGGGGCAATTCGAGGTCGCGCTCGCGCGCTATCAGGAGCTGATGGAAGGCATAGGAGAGAGCGACCAGGAAGATTTCGCCGTCAGCTTTTCCGAGTCGCTGGCCCAATCGGCCGTCGCCGCGGGATCGTACGGGACGGCTCGAAAGGTTTATAGCACCCTCCTGGCAAAGTTCGCCGAGAGCGCCGGCCTGCGACAGAAGGCCGAGGCTGAGATCAAGCGACTGGACATGGTCGGCAAGCTTGCCCCGGCATTCTCCGCTCAAGATACGGCGGGGCGGCTGGTGGAGCTCGAATCGCTCCGCGGAAAATACGTGCTGCTCGATTTCTGGGCCACGTGGTGCGCTCCCTGCGTCGCCGAGCTTCCCCGGTTGCAGGCCGCCTATCAGGCCCATCACGCGGCCGGCCTTGAGATCATCGGCGTTAGCCTCGACGAGACCAAGACCGCCGTCGACGATTTCATCAAGGCCAGAAAGATCCCCTGGGCTCAGATCCACAACGCGAGCTCGCCCCAAAATCTTGCCGAGGCATTTGCCGTCGGCTCGATCCCGGCCACGTATTTGATCGATCCCCAGGGAACGGTGATTCGCCTGGATATCCGCGGAAAGGGGCTCGACTCCGCGCTCGAGGGTCTGCTCAAGACCGCGTCCAAACCCAGCGCCCCCGCGGTTCGTTCGCGCTAGGGCCTGGCCCGGCCCAGGCCGAACTGGTCGCCGACCTGGACCGGAACGCCGGCGGCGAAATCGATTTCCATCATCTTTTCGCTCTGAACGTCCTGGCCGTGTTCGTCCTTCAGGCTGGCGACGATCTCGTGGGTCCTGGCGTCGATCACATCACCCGTCGAGGGGTAAACATATCGGCCGTCGAGCGAAAACGTGACCCAGCCGGGTTGGTCCTTGAGGGTGACGGATGCCCTGTAAACCGGCGGCGACTGGGTCGCGTCGAAGAGATGCAGACGGCTATTGTGTGCGTCGGTGAGCCAGATTTCCTTCTCGTCCGGCGAAAGGGCGATCCCGTGGCTGGGGCAGCCGTGGCGCTTGGTTGGCCCGGTGGAAAAGCCTTCGACCTCGACCCGGGCCAGCTTTTTCCCCGAGACCATGTCGCCGATCTCAAAGCCCAGAAGCCCATTCAGGTTCACATAGCACAATGTCTTCGCTCGATTGATCGTGAACGGCCGGATCACATTCGAAAACGGGCCGACCTTGATCACCGGTTTCAGATCGACCGCGTCCACGATCGTGAGGTCGGGGGATTTCAGTCCCGCCAGATAGGCGCGCTGGCCGTCCAGATCGACGATGGTGTTGTGTGCTCCTGACTTGGGAATGATCTGGGATTCGACCGCGCCGTCCGATCCCCTCACGACGTTCCAGAGGTCCCCCTCGAGCGAGGGCACGAAGATCCGCTTGCCGTCGGACGTCATCGACATCCGGTCGCAGCCCTCGGGATAGCTTTTTTCCCAGAGCAATTTCTCGGTCAAAAGATCCAGGCACATGAGCTGGCGAGTGGTGCTGACGTAGAGCCGCTTGGTGGCGGCGCTCGCGCAGATTCCCTTGACATTGAGCGGCTTGCCCTTGGGATCGAGCCCTCTCGTGGCGATCCGTTTCACGAACCGGTGGCCATGGTCGATGTCGAACACGAGCACGCCGTGTCCACCGTATTCGAGATACTCACGGATGCCAGGCGCGGCCACGTAGAGCCGGTGCTCGATGGGTTCCTCCGCTCGTGCGATCGCGACGGACGCGAGGAAAAGCAATGAAGACAAACTCAGTCGCGTGTTCATAGGTTTCTTTCCTGTAGAGGGTCGGGGAGGGACGCGGCGACCGGGGCGCGGCTGTCGTTCGCGGTCGCCCTTTGAGAGATCCGGAATTCGCGATTCGCGCCGCGCTGGGCCGTTGTGAGCAGGCTTCCGAAGACAAAGAGAAACAGGGCCGCGGGGGTGAACGCACAGGCCTGGGCGATCGTGACCGATGTGTTGGAAAAGGGAATCGCCAGCTCGGGCCATGGCGTGGCGATGAAGCCGACCCCGAAAATCGGGCTGAGGCTAAAGACGCGCACCACCCGATACTCATCCCCGACGCCGGTCGTTCCCATGGCGAGAATCACGCCGGCGAAAATCGGGACCAGCCAAGCGATGAAGAGGAAGAAGGAGAAATAGATCATGCCCCGGCGGCCGAACCGGAGCAGAAAAAACTGCCATCCCAGCCCCGCGTAGCCCACGACCATGACCGCGGTCGCGACCGCCAGCGAGTAGGATCCTTGGTGCCGATACCCTGCTATCCTCACCCCATCGAGATGACTTCCGGCGAGCGTCAGGATGGCCAGGATGATCAGGCACTCCGCCACCATGAAGGCTCGGTTGAGGGTCAGGTCGTCCCGGAGGGAGA
>JAKBAP010000261.1 GCA_021808995.1 Planctomycetota bacterium
CGTACGGGAACCCGTGGGATTCGCGCACGCGATTCAAGGCAGGAAAGTCTTGCATCTTTTTCATATTAGCAAGACCGGCGGCACCGCGATCGGGGAAGCCTTACGCGGGCACGAGCGATCGGGCGAATATGAGATCATCCATCATTTTCACGATTTTTGGCTTCCGGATGTCCCTTCCGCCGATTATTTCGCCGTTGTCTTGCGTGACCCAATCTCGCGCTTCGTGAGCGGATTCCATGGTCGCCATCGGCAGGATTATCCTCGCTATCCTGGTTCCCGTTGGACTCCGGAAGAGGCGATTGCCTTCGCCAGGTTCCATTCGCCCAATGAACTGGCAATGGCCCTTTCCTCGGACGACCCCGCGCTGCGTGAGGCGGCCGCCGAATCGATGAGATCAATCCAACACATTAACAGCCCGCAGCGGTCATGGCTGGTGAACGAACGCTATTTTCGCTCCCGCGCGTCCAAGTGCGTTTTTATCGGATTTCAGGAAACCCTCGACAACGATTTCTCGCTGTTCAAGCGAATCCTCAATCTCCCCCCCGACATCGAGTTACCCCGAGACGAGGTCCTCTCCCATCGAAACCCCGCTCATCTGGACAGGCGACTCGACGAGGAGGCCATCCGAAATCTCAAGATCTGGTATCGGGAGGACTATGCTCTGCTGGAGGTCTGCAAGGAAATCGCGGCCGAGATTCGGAGCCGATATGACAGCTCAAATGACGTCCCGACAGACCTGGTGTCTGGAGCTGATGTGATCAGGCGCTGACCGATGAAAACGCCCCGGGTTCTCGATCCTCCGGGGCACTTCAGGCCACCCACGCATTCTTGCCCAGTCGAGCGACGAATCTCGATATACGATCTCCCCGGGCTCGAGTCGAGAATCACCGCGCGAGACGCCCCAGGATTCGCGCGGGGCGCGAAGAGGGCGGCTCAGGTGGCTTTCGCCTCCTGGCCGCCCTGGGATTGACGGGACCCGCCCGCCTTGATGGTTGATTACTTATCGCGGGCCGTCGTCTTGCCGCCGGACAAGGCGGCCTGGGCGGCGGCGAGGCGGGCGATGGGGACGCGGAACGGCGAGCAAGACACATAGTCCATGCCGACCGCGTGGCAAAACGCGACGCTATCGGGGTCGCCGCCGTGCTCGCCGCAAATGCCGACCTTCAGGTGGTCGCCATGCTTTTCCTTGCGAGCGGCCCGTCCCTTCTTGACCCCCATCTCAATCAATTGCCCCACCCCCGTCACGTCGAGGGTCTGGAACGGGTCGACAGGCAAGATCTTCTGCTCGACATACGCCGGCATGAACGAGCCGATGTCGTCTCGCGAAAATCCAAAGGTCATCTGGGTCAGGTCGTTGGTGCCGAACGAGAAAAACTCGGCCTCGACGGCGATCTGGTCGGCCGTCAGGGCCGCGCGGGGGATCTCGATCATGGTGCCGATCTGGTACTCGACGGTCACGCCGGCGGCTTTCATCTCGGCCTGCGCCACCGCGATGGCCCGCTTCTTGAGGATCGACAGCTCCTCAACCACCCCCACGAGCGGGATCATGATCTCGGGGAGCACCTTTTTACCGGCCTTTTGAACATGAATGGCCGCCTGGATGATCGCCCGGATCTGCATGTCGCCAATCTCGGGAAACTTGATTGGCAGGCGGCAGCCACGAAGGCCAAGCATCGGGTTGGACTCGTGAAGCTGCTCGACCCTGCGCTTGACCTTTTCGACCGTGATCCCGAGCTGCTTGGCGACCTCGGCCTGGCCGGCCGGGTTGTCGTCGTGGGGCAGGAACTCGTGGAGTGGCGGGTCCAAGAGGCGAATCGTGACCGGCAGCCCCTCCATGGCCTCGAAGATCCCGATGAAGTCTTGCTTCTGGAATGGCTCGAGCTCGGCCAGGGCGGCTTTTCGCCCGGCCTCGTCGTCCGCGAGGATCATCTTGCGCATGGCGACGATCCGCTGGTCGCCGAAAAACATATGCTCGGTGCGGCACAGCCCGATCCCCTCAGCGCCAAACGACCGGGCGCGGGCGGAGTCGGCCGGGGTGTCGGCGTTGGTGCGGATCTTGAGGGTGCGGTGGCGGTCGGCCCACGACATCAGGGTCGCGAAGTCGCCCGAGATGGCCGGGTCGACGGTGGGCGATTTCCCGAGCATGACATCGCCAGAGCCGCCGTCGATCGTGAGATAGTCGCCCACCTTGACCGTGTGGCCGCCGATCGCGATCGTGCCGGCCGACTCGTTGATGGAGATCGCGTCGCAGCCGACGATGCAGGGCTTGCCCCAGCCGCGGGCAACGACGGCCGCGTGGCTCGCCTTCCCCCCGGTCGCGGTCAGGATCCCCTTCGCTAGGTGCATCCCCGCCACGTCTTCCGGGCTCGTCTCCTTGCGGACGAGCATGATCGGCACGGTGGGATGCTCCTCGAAATGCTTGACGGCGGCCTCGGCCGAGAGCACCACCACCCCGGAAGCCGCCCCAGGGCTCGCCGCGATCCCCCGCGCCACCGCCTTGCGCGGCGCCTTGGGATCAAGCTGTGGCAACAGCAAGTGGTTGAGACTCTCCGGGCTCACCCGCTTGATCGCCGTCGTCTCGTCGATCAGCCCCTCCTTGACCATCTCGACCGCGATCCTCACCGCCGCCGTCCCCGTCCGCTTGCCCGTCCGCGTCTGCAACATATAGAGAACGCCGTCCTGAACGGTGAACTCAATGTCCTGCATTTCCTTGTAGTGCTTTTCCAGCTTGGAGCGAATTCCCATGAGCTGGTCGTAGACCTTGGGCATCTCATCCTTGAGCCGGGTAATCGGTTCCGGAGTCCGGATGCCGGCCACCACGTCCTCGCCCTGGGCGTTGATCAAATAGTCGCCGTAAAACTCATCCTCGCCCGTGTTGGGATCACGGGTAAACGCGACGCCCGTCCCCGATCCCTCGCCGGTGTTGCCAAACACCATCGCCTGGACATTGACCGCCGTCCCCTTGAGCCCGCTGATCCGCTCGATCCGCCGGTACTCGACGGCCTTTTTCCCCATCCACGAGTTAAACACCGCCATGATCGACTTCCAGAGCTGCTCCTTGGGATCCTGCGGAAACGGCTCGCCGACGTGCTTCTGATAGACCCCCTTGTAGCGCGAGACCAGCTCCTTGAGATCCTCCGCCGAAAGCTCGGTGTCGAGCTTGACCCCGCGCTCTTGCTTGAGCGAGTGCAATTCGTGCTCGAAAAGCTCGTGCTCCACCCCCATGGCCGTCGAACCAAACATGTCGATCAACCGACGATAACCGTCGAGGGCGAACCGAGGATTGCCCGTCTTCTTGGCCAGACCCTCGACCGATCGATCGGTCAGGCCCAGATTCAAGATGGTATTCATCATTCCCGGCATCGACAGGGCCGCCCCCGATCGCACGCTCACCAGGAGCGGGTCCGATGGGTCGCCGAATTTCTTGGAGACCGCGTCCTCCATGATGGCGAGGGCCTGCTCGACCTGGGGCTTGGTCAGCTCGGGGAGTCGACGGTCATTGTCGTAGTAAGCGCCACAGACCTCGGTCGTGATCGTGAACCCGGGGGGAACGGGGATGCCGATCAGGCTCATCTCGGCCAGATTGGCCCCCTTGCCTCCGAGCAGATCCTTCATGTCGGACCGTCCCTCGGCCTTCCCCTTGCCAAACGAGTAAACGTACTTTTCAGTGGTGCCCATCGTGATGCGTCGCTCCCATCGATCAACTATGATGCGCCGGCCTTGGTGTCGTCGCGAGACCAGCGGTTCGCACGGTCACGGCGCGGGCCGCGCGGACCCGCCACTCGCGCCTAATTCCATGAGATAACGCACGTTAGCGGACCGACCCCCAGCGCGTCAAGCACCCCGGCCCCTCAGTCGGTCGGGAGTTCGCGCGAGCGGTCCGCGCCCACGACCAGCCGAACCGTCTCCGCTCGCCCGATGCAATCCTTCCAGGCGGTCGGGACCGGTTTCTCCAGCCTGGCCAACCGGGTCCCCTTGGCCTTGCCGGCCATGGACACGAGGCCGTCGTCTTGCTCCCTCCAGAGACTCTGGGTGCGCCGATCGTAAAGCAAGGGATGCTGGTCGAAATAATAGCCGGTCGCGGCCATGGTCGCCCGTCGACCATCCCAGAGGGCATCATAGACGGAAACCGCCTGGCCCACCGGAGAATGACAGTCGCAGACGATGAGATAAGGGTGCCCCTGGATGACGTCGTTGACCACCTGCACCTTGGCGAGCACCGGCAACGGATAAACGCACGTCGCGTCGCCCAATTTGGCGACGACGACCGTGGCCTGACCGGGCAGGCGGGTCCAGATCTCGCCTCCTTGGGTTTCGATGATGGGGTCGTCGATGGGTCGCGAGTGAAACGGAAAGTCGGAACCCGTGATGTGGCTTGGGTCCAGGTCTCCCTTTCCCAGGTGAAACCAGCGATGCCCCACGCCATCAACCCAGCGCTGCCAGAGCAGGCTCTCGCCAGGCTCGTCGTGAAACCAGTTCGGTGGCCGCTGGGCGTACGACATCAGGGGGGTGATCTCGCGATAGCCGATGACCGTCGATCGCTCGGTCTCACCCAGATCGCTCAGCAAGAGCCGCCATTCGCTCCAGAGCGATTGCGATTCAAGGGCGATAATCCCTATCAAGACCACGATCAAGCAGCCCGCGATCAAGCGCGAGACCCGCGGAGAAGCGAGCCAGGACTTGAACCAAGATCTGGGAGGGGCCTCGGTGGAGGGCGAGGACGCCATGACGAGCCTCCTTTCCGGAAGCGGAAGCGGAGCACGCAGGGTCGAGCAAAGATGGATTAACGAGTTATCCCAGGCACGAAGCCACGGGTCAACACCCTGGTGGAAAATGGCCGTGGGTCGGTCTATAGGCGGTCGAAACGCGGCGTTGTTTGGTTACCCATGGCCGTGCTCGTTCGGCGGAGCCTACTCGCTTTCAACGCCGAGCCTTACTACTATCGAAGTACTCAGCAAGAAGGTGGAGTGACATGAACCGCGGGAAATCGTTTCGACCATGCTGAGCGACGACGAGTGGGGGAAATTGATCCGCGATGCGGCCGACCGAAGACCGGGGTCGGTCAAGGCTCTCGAGTATCGCAGGGAGCCCTTCGCCACTTTCGCGGCGCCGCCCCTGCTAGCTTGCAGCGATGGGCATGAGTATTGGGTGAGGTTTCTCTCGACCCGCGACGGCTGCTCACCAGTTCAAAGGATGCCCCAGGCCGGTGGCATGGTCACCGATCACGTTGTCGGGTCGCTCGCTCGGATACTCGCACCCGATGCTGTCCCCAAGACCAAGCTCGTTCATATCGCCCGCGAACTGATCGAGGCCGAGTTCCGACTAGAAACCGCTTGCGAGGGTCAAGCGCACGGCTCGAGAAATGCGAGCACGAACTGCTCGGGAAGGCTTAGTTTTACTCATGAGAGCTATACTAGGCTGTCGATGAATCGCTCAAGAGTAGCCGACCTGGCCGTACTTTACGGTCTAGCACTTGCAAACGATCATCAGGTCATATATCAGATGGGGGGAGACCCGATTGTCTTCTCGGTCGACCATGGTCACTTTCTTCCGGGCGGTCCATGTTGGAGTGCCGCGAGCTTGTCGGGAGCTGGTGCCGGTGCCCTGGATCCCATCGTTGTGGGGGAGTGTGAACTCACAGCCGCCGAGCTTGACGAACCGCTTGATAGGCTTGAGAGTCTAGTCGCGAACGACATCGCTGATTGCGTGGCGGCCCCCCCCGAAGAGTGGTTTTTTCCTGACTCCGACCGGATCGCGCTGGCTCGATATCTTTGGCTGCGTCGCGACGCGATTCTTCAAGCGAGAGCCTAGAAATCAAGGCTTTACTCAATGGCCGCTCACTACACTATCATTCAGTATGTACCCGATCCAGTCGCCGGCGAGCGAGTGAACGTCGGAGTGGCCGCGTTTTCCCAGGGACTTGTCAAGACCAGGTTCTTGGTCAACTGGCAGCGCGTCAAGGATCTTTGGCGGAAAGATCCTCTAGATCTCGAGCGACTTGAAGCCATCTTCCGGGGAGTTGATGAGTCTCGCCTCATAGAGATGACCAAGACTTGGGGGAATTCGATCCAATTCACCACGCCCAACGCATCGATTCGATCCCTCGATGAGACCATCGATGTGGCGGCCAAGCGGTTTCTGCTCGATCCCGAGCTCCCTACGAGCCAAACGCGCAAGCATAGCGACGTTGTGACGTTCGCCCGAAACTCGCTCCTGGACGCCTTAACGAGACGGTTTGGATCTCGCGCCTCTAGGGATCTCATTAAACGCAAGGTCGACATTGAAGGGCGTATCGGTCTCAAGCGGCGATTTGACTTAGCTTTTTGTAAAGTCGAACCGATCCATGTGATCCAAGCCCTTTCCTTCGCCAGATCAAAGTCCGCGGAGCGACAGGTGCATGCCACGGCATACCTGGTGGAAGAGATCAAGGATAAGGTCCCTATCACGATCGTGGTCGCACCCCCGTCCTCAACGGGGTCGCACGTCGATTTCGAAAACGCGCGAAAGACCTTCGACGCTCTCGCGGTCGAAATGGTGGAGGAGCGCGGGTTTCCAGACGTCGCGGCCAGGATCGCGAACGAGGCATGATCGATCGCCTCCGCTCGGAGGCGCGCGGTAGGGAAGAAACGACCCTCACGGGACGCTAGCCGTAACTCTCGAGCCACCCCACGGTTTCGTTCCTTTCGAAGGGGAGCGATCGAGAATCGTCCTGGCCGCGGTGATGAGAACCCTCGACATTGCAACCAGTGAATACCTTTATATGTCTTAGGTCATCACCTGGAGAGGCCGAGATGGTGCGATCCCTCGCCAAGAAATGAGGCCGATGAGCCATCCCGCGATCATGACGCCGACCTCGGACATCGACGTACTGGATTCGCCCAGGCAAAAAAAACTCCCCGGTTTCCCGGGGAGTTTTTTGACTGGTCATCCTGATTCGCGCTCGCTCAGGCCGAGGCTTTCGCCAGTTGAGCCTTCTTGACCAGCTCTTCCTGGAAACGGACCGGGACCTTTTGGTACTTGAGGAACTCCATGCTGAAGCTCCCCTTGCCCTGGGTCATGCTGCGAAGGTCGTTGGAATAGCCGAACATCTCGGCCAGGGGGACCTCGCAGGCGATCACGCTGTAACCCGATCGTGACTCGGCCCCCAGGATCACGCCCCGCTTGGACGAGAGCACCCCGGTGACCGGCCCCTGGAATTCCGTGGGGACCTCGACCTCGACCTTCATGATGGGCTCGAGCAAGGCGGGCTCGGACTTCTTGAAGGTCTCGCGGAAGCAATCACGGGCACAGATTTCAAAGGCCATTGTCGAGGAATCGACGTCGTGGTACGAGCCGTCCTCGAGCCGCATCTGCACGCCCATGACCTCGTAACCGGCCACCGGCCCCTTGTGCATTGACTCGCGAAAGCCCTTCTCGACCGAGGGGATGTATTCCGTGGGAATGCGGCCCCCCGTCACCTTGTTTTCAAAGACGAATGGCTCTGGCGACTGAGGATCGAGCGGGATCAGTCGGCCCACGATGTGGGCAAACTGGCCGGCACCGCCG
>JAKBAP010000262.1 GCA_021808995.1 Planctomycetota bacterium
GGCCCGACCGGGGGCTGGCCAGGCGCCTCTTCCGATCGCCGGGCTGGCGAGTCGTCTATCAGGACAAGGTTTCCGTGCTTTTCAAGCAAGCGCCGCCAGCGGACGTGGCGGCCCGTTAGCGAATCACTGGCTGCGGCGACGGCTCCATGGCGCGGGGCTTCTTGAGGGCCTTACGAAGTTCCTGGGTCAACTCCTCGGGAAACGTGATCGTCCATTCGGTGGGGTGGTCGAGGGAAGCCTCAAAACGAGTCTGGCCGTTGGGCGTGTTGAAGGGGAACCTTGGGCTCTGTATGAAACGAAGCCAAGAGGCAGCCTCCTGAGTGATCAGGTTGAAGGGCTGGGCAATCTCATCGTCGCTGGGAGGTATCTTACGGATCAGAAAGTTGGGAACGATGGGGGTTTGGAAAGCGCCTGAGACTCCCGCCACGACCTCGTATCGACGTCGGCCTGGAGGAACGTCTTTGGAGTCAAGGGCTCTCAGCACCATCACAACAGAGACCTCGTAGGACCAGGGAGTCCATTTGGCCCTGGTTGGGTCGAAATCCAGGCGGTCGGCGTTGGCGACCTCCACCAGGAATCGAATGGGGAATTCAAACGGCCCCTCGCCCGACGAGGGCGTTTGGACCCACGGGAACGGCGCTCGGCCGTCGCGAAATTCGGTGGTCGAGCCGTCGGTCCCGAAGAGATACGCCTGAAATTCGGCCTTTTCCATGACGAACGGCCCCATCGGTCCATTTCGCCTCGGCGTCGATCCCGCTGGCAAGGACAAGTGAAGCGTCCAGGAATCCGGCTGATCGTCGCCGCTGTTGGAGGGCATCTCCCGGGAGCTGAGATAAAAGGGAACATAGAGGTAGAGTTTCTCGTTCGCGAACTCGCGCGGCCACTGGCAAACCACCTTGACCGCGGCCTTGGCTCGGGGCGGCCGCGGACAAACGATTCGCCTCACGACCTCGCTGCCCGCCTTGATTCTGAAGCTCTTCGAGGTCGTGACCGTCCCTTCCGGCGTCGATCGATCGACCCACAGGTCGTAGTCACCCGGATGCAAGAGGCCCAGGTCGGCTTTCCCTTCCGAGTCGGTTTTCTCTTGCCAGGTCTGTTCGATGGAATTGGAACGGGCCCGCGACAGCCGAAGAGCAACGCCCTCTACAGGCGGTCCGTCGGGGGTTTCATCGACAACAACGACCTTGACCGGATTCCAGTCGGGCGAGCGGGGATTCTTGAGCGTCGCTACCATCTCGTTCAATCGCGCGAGCATGGCGAGATTCGCGGCCTGGGCGGCCTCCCGTGCCCGCGCGTTCTCGAGCTGGACTCGCGCCATCGCGGTCCAGGCCAGGCTGGTCATCGCCACGCTCGCCAGTACCACCACCAACCCGCCCGCGATCAAGAAACGCTGTCTCATGATCTTCCCTTTCATCGCGTCAAGCCACAACCGACGCGCGATCGCGCCGGGATCCCCGAATCGTTCAAGCGCCCGCGCCCGCGCCGTCTCCGGGTCTTGCCCACGCAACAGTTCATGCCGAAACGAGCATTCCAGATGATCCGCAAGCTCATCGATGATCTCGCGCCTGAGCGCCGGCGGCTCGTCGTCGCGAGGCGGCGGCATCTCGGCTTCAAGGGCGTCGGTCGGGTTCATGGGTCGCTCCCGGACACTGCAACTTCACACCCCGGACAGTCCGGTCCGCCGCGTGCCCAGAACCCCGTTCACCGCCCCCGCGAACTTGAGCCAGGTGCTCTTTCGCGAGGCCAGCTCGGCGCGGCCGGCGTCCGTGAGCTCGTAGTATTTCCGCCGCCGGCCCTCAGCTTCACGCCAGTAGGATTTCAGGAGCTTGCGCCTCTCGAGCCGGTGCAGCGCGGGATACAGCGACCCCTCCTTGAGCTCGAAATAACCCTCCGAACGCTCGGCGACCGTCCGCGAGAGCTCATAGCCGTACGTCGGCCCCCGACCCGCCACGTCCAGGATCATCATTTCGACAGCGCTTCCCAGTGTTTGCGAATCCATACCTAGACCTCCTATGCATTGCCTCTCTATACATAGACGCCCGAGGCATCGTTGTCAAGGCCCGGGCTTCGGGAATCTTGGGCCGGCATTCTCGGGTGGTCGGACGAGATGCTAGGATGGAGCGAGTTGATCTGGGCCTGAACGAAAGGAGCGCAAGCCGATGAGCATCCCAAGCTCGACGACGCCAGCGATCGTTTACCCCGAGACGGATGGCGAGCCGATGGCGGAAAACACCATTCAGTACCGATGGATCGTCACCATCAAGGAAGGGCTGGAGGGGGTCTTCGAGTCGCGGCCCGATGTCTTCGTCGCGGCCGACCTCTTCTGGTATCCCGTCGAGGGCGAATCCGAGATCCGCGCCGCGCCCGACGTCATGGTCGTTCTTGGCAGGCCCAAGAGGGATCGGCCCTCGTACATGCAGTGGGAGGAAGGCGGCGTCCCGCCCGATGTCGTCTTCGAAATCCTTTCGCCCAGCAACCGCCCCACGGCGATGAAGGACAAGCTCCGGTTCTACGAGCAATACGGCGTCAGTGAGTACTACGTCTACGACCCGGACAAAGTCGAATTCAAGGGATTCATTCGATCGGACGATGCGCTGCGGCCGATCCCCAACACAAGCGAGTGGACCAGCCCTCTCCTGGACGTGCGGTTCGACCTCTCAGGCCCGGAGCTGGTGATCCTCGATCCCAAGGGTGAGCGATTTCTTACCGTTCAAGAGATCAGGATGGAGCGCGACCAAGAGCGCAACCGCTCCGAGCGATTGGCCGCGCAGCTTCGCGCGGCCGGCATTGAACCTGCAAGCTGATCGAGCGTCAGTCTATTTCTTGACCCCGAGGTTCTCGAAGTAATAGAGCCCGCTCTTGCCCGGGCAGACGATGTCGAGATCGCCGTCCTTGTCGAGGTCGACGACGGTCATTTGCAGCCCGGTTCCGGCGGTGCCGGGGGGGAAATCCTTGAGCGCCCGTCGATCCTGGGCCTTGGCCGGGGCGTTCTTGGCGGGCTCGCCCTGGAAGATCACGTGCCGTGTCCAGGCTTGCTTGGCCGCGTCGAAATCGTACCAGGCGACCAGCGAACCGTCGGTGGCGCCCGGCTCGATCTCATGGGCGTAGACCCGCTTGCCGGTCAAGAGCTCGTTGGCCTTGCCGTCGCCGTCCAGGTCGGCCCAGAGTAGCGTATGCACCGAGGCCACGCTCTTATCAATCGCCCCCTTGGTCCAGACCCGCTCGCCACCGGATCCCTTGGATTGCTTGGCCCAGTACAGGCCAAAATCGTGCCCCATCCCGTAGACCAGATCCGACATCCCATCGCCATCGACGTCCCGGGCCAGGATCTCAATCCCGGTCGCGCCCAGATTCCATTCGGGATGCCAGGCCCAGGTTCCCTGCTCGGACGAAGACTCGGCCGGTCCCTCGAACCAGCCCTTGGGCGTGAGCAAATCAACCCGGCCGTCGCCATTCACGTCCCCCGTGCCAACGCCATGCCCAGCCGCCTGGGTACCAAAGTCATGCTTGACCAGGCTCGAGCCCTTGCCACCGGCGTTTTTCTTGACCTCGTACCAAACCACCACGTTGACCGAGTTGGGCAATACGTCGGGGACGCCATCACCCGAGAGATCCACGAACGCGGCGGCCTCGATCGGGCCCGGCTTGTCGACCTCGTGATAGACCCAGGGAGCGCCCGGCTTGCCGGGATTCTCGACCCAACCGACGTTGCGGTCAAAATATGAGCATGAGACATAATCCATGAACCCGTCGCCGTTCAAGTCGACCGGCAGCGTCGAAAAGCAATTCAAATAGCTCCCCGTGCGAGTGACCTTGCGGACGGGGAACGGTTTCCAGTCGGGGGCCTGATACCAGGTATCGCCAGAGAGGATATCGAGCCGGCCGTCGTTATCCGCGTCGAGGACGCCGGCGGCCTCGAATTCGCTCTTGCCGTTGATCGTGTGTTGTTTCCACCTTGGCTCGCCGGCGTGGACCGTCGCGACGATCCCGATCAGGGCGACCAGGGAACCGAGAGAGCGAGAAGCATTCATCCGAGATTCTCCTTGAGCGGCGGGCCGGGGTCAGACGACGGGGAGGGACCAGGGGGCGCGGTATTCCTTGGTGAGGTACTGGTTGGCCTCGGGGTGGTTTTTGACGCGTTCGGCGACTGGGTCCCAGACCAGCTTTTCGCCGGTCCAGAGCGAGATGTTGCCGAGGGATCCCACCGTGGTCAGGCGATGGCCGTAATCAAAGCGGCACGAGCAGGCGGCCCGGCTCTTGATCGCGTCGAGCCATTCGCGGTGATGACCGACCGAGCGCGGGAGCGTCCTGGGGGGCTCCGTGATCGAGCGCCCTGGCTCGGGGATGATCCGGTGGACGTTATAGCTCGCGATCAGGGTCCCGTTCGTCCCCTGAAAGACGATGCCCGGGCTCTTGTCCGCGATCCCGTGGGTACTGGCGTCGGTATGGCTCCAGACCATGAGGAACGGGCCGTCCTTATGATCATATTCATAGCAGACTTCCAGGGTATCGGGGACCTCGGCGTTGTCGGCGAGGGCGTAGCGACCGCCGGTGGCCGAGATCGTCCGCGGCGCGTCGACCTCCATCGCCCAGTGGACGAGGTCGACGATGTGGCAGCAGAAATCGGTGAGGATCCCGCCGCCGTAATCCCAGAAATAGCGCCAGTTAAAGGTAAACCGATTGGGGTTGAAAGGGCGCTTGGGGGCGGGCCCGAGCCAGAAATCATAGTCGCATCCGGCGGGGGGGGTCGAGTCGGCGGGTCGCCCGAGCCCGCTCCGATCGGCGGCCATCCAGACGGTGACCTTGCTGATCTTGCCCAGGACGCCGGATCGCACGATCTCGACCACTCGGTGGTAGTTCTCGCCGGCGTGAATCAGGTTGCCCATCTGGGTCACGCGCTTGTATTTTTCCGCCGCCGCGACCATCGCGCGGCCTTCGGTGACGCGATGGGCGAGCGGCTTTTCGCAGTAGACGTCCTTTCCCGCCTGGCAGGCGGGGATCGAAACCAGGGCGTGCCAGTGGTCGGGGGTCGCGACCACGACGGCGTCTAGGTCCTTGCGATCAAGGACTCGGCGAAAGTCATCGTAGGTTTCGACCTTGCCACCGACGGAATGGGCGGCCTTGAGACGGTGGGGCTCGTAAACGTCGCAGATGGCCCCGACCCGGACGTCGGGGAATTTCTTGAACGTGTTGACCAGCCCCGAGCCCATCCCGCCGACGCCAATGAATCCCAACGTGATCTGGTCGTTGGGAGCGGCCGGCCTGGCCGCCGGCGACTGGCCCGGATCGAGGAATCCGGGCCCAGCCAGGGCGTGAGTTTCCGCGGCCGCGAGGGTCGAGGCCGCCAGGAAATCGCGTCGGTTCAGGTGTGACATCATGGGTTCGCTTGTAAAGGGTGAACCTTGAATCGGAGCACGAAGCCCGCCACCAATCAATGCGTCGCCGCGGGAATGCCAAAATCGCCAAGCATGTTCCGCCAGATCGAGTGGACGTGGTTCGCGCCATTCTGGGTGTTGTTGAATTCGATCACGAACGTCGGCCCCTCGACCCGATACGCATGGGCCTGGCTGCGATCGCCGGGACCAGCCCAGGCGAACCGCACCTGATCCACGCCCGCCTCGCGAATTCCATCCAACCAGCTCTTGGCGATCTCCTCGGGCATGTCCTCGGAATACGACTCGATGATGGCCCAGAGCATCGAGCGCTGATCGCCATTCATATCGGCGTGGGCAAGGCCAACCACGGGCTCGGTCGGTGGCTGGGGCGTGTTCGCGCCCCGGATCTCGCCGGGAGCCTTCTCGGCGAAAAGGACCGTCTTCTTCTGGTTGTCGTCCAGGGCTTGAAGCAACCGCAACGCTCGATCCTCGCGCTCCGCGAGGGTCCGTAGCCCCTGGCGCGGTCCCTGACGGACCTCGGCCTGGTTGGCCCCGAAGAACGCGGGCGTGGCCGAGACGATCTTACCGTCCTCGATCACGAAATTCAGCGAAAGGTGGTGCCCCTCCACGCGCCAGCCCCAGCGCCCCGGCGCGGTCGGATTTCCAAACAGCGTCAGGTAGTAGAGCTCGGGGTCGCGAACAGGGCCGCTCCCTTTCTCGAGGTCGCGGAGCACCTGTTCCAGGCTCATGATCGTCGTGGCCTTGAGGAATCCCGAGCCCGCCAGCCCCGACTGGATCAGGCCAAACGCCAATGCCCGTTGTTCCGAGCTCAGCTCCTTGATCGGCAACCCCTTGCGGCCACGAGGGATGAAGTGCCAGTTGAGGCGCTCGGGAGCATCAAACGGATAGCTGGCCTTGGCCTTCTGGGCGGACGACAGGGTCGCGAGCAACCGGTCGGCCGAGACCGACATCCGCGCGCCGACTCGCTCCATATGGGCGCTCGCCCAGACCGCGAGCCCGACGATCAGGCTCGACGCCAGGATCAGGCTAGGACGGATTCCTCTCATCGATTCAACTCCTCGCAAAACCCGCGACGACCCTGGGCCGCGTTGTCAAACAAAAATCCAGCTTTAACCCTTCATCTTCGATTCCGGACGCGAAGTCAAGGCGGCGGTGGGATTCCGCGTGATCGGCCCGACGGCGGTTCACGACGCGCGGAGGGCCCCGGAAGGGGTCTCGAATCGCTCCGCGAGCCGCGCTTACTCGATGCTCAGGTCGGCGCAAGCTTGCTCGTAGCTCCTCTCCAAGTCGAGTGGGACCACCACGTCCGGGCCTAGCCAAAGCGGCAACGTCGGCAGCGGTTCCGACAGTGTCAAAACGTGCGACCACGCCTCCAAAATCGTCCGATCCCCTTGCCGCGTCCATCGACACGCCGCCGCGTACAAATGCGGCGGAGGATCTCCCAACGTCGCGTCCGTTTGCCCAATCATCGCCAGTAACTCAAGGTAAAGATTGAAATGCTTCACCGTCACTAGATCGACCAGACTCACCGACACACCCTGCTGAAGCAATGCCACGCACCGGGCGACAAACACGCTCCGATGCTCGGGACGATCCTTGTTCGCCGGGCTCACGATCTCGATTGCCGCCACCAGGCGACGACCACGCCTCGTGTCAAGGATTCGCACCTCGTATTCATCCTGATCGGGCAAGCCCGTCTCCACGACAACGCTGGGAACGGCGGGCGGCCAGACCGCCGTCAAGGCACCTCCGTTGCCCTCGATCAAGCTTGACGACGCGCCCTCTCGCTCGAACGTCGCGATGTCGATCTCGATCCGTGGCCCGGAATGAACCCGCGGCTCGGCGACATAGCCGGCCGGAAGCCGCTTTCGCAATTGCTGGACAATGACCGCCGGCCATTGACCATGGAAGCCCTCCCACGAGGTGATCAGGTCAAGCGGTGGTCGAAAATGATCGCGAAGCGGCATCTCGAGATCCTCCAACGCATGATCTTAGCGGATCCTCGCGGTCGCGCCAGCCAGGCGGCCAGGCCGCGATCCGAACTTGTCGCGAGGGATCGGCCATCCGACTCCGTGGAATTCGAGGCTAAAGCAGGATTGTTGCCATGCCG
>JAKBAP010000263.1 GCA_021808995.1 Planctomycetota bacterium
GCCGGTCGCAAGGGAAGGCCCTGAAGCCGCAAGATCCGACGCCCGAGATTCGCTTCCGCGGACCTCGAAACCATGCCCAATCGAGACACGCCAGGACTCCTTCCCGGGTGCGACCCTCACCCACCCGCGCCCCAGCTTCCTAACCAGGAACGTTTGACTCCATATCCAACAGTCGGCAGATCCGCCTCATCAGTTCATCAATGTCGAGAGGTTTGTGCAAAAAGTCGTCGGCACCGGACTTCTTGAGATCCTCGATCCGGTCTTCCTCGATCATCCCCGAGATCGCGATGATCTTGATATCCGACATCGTCGGGTCCCGGCGAATCAACTCGCAGACCGCCTGGCCGTTGATATCAGGCAACATCACATCCAAAATAATCAGGTCGGGGTGATATTCCTTCGCCAACATTCCCGCGCCAAAGCCGTTATTGACGATCCGGGTTTCAAACCGGGAGTCCGTCGCCAGTACCTCGGCGATCAGATCCACGACGGCCTGGTCATCGTCGACGATCAGAACCCGCCGTCGCCCACTCTCAAGAGCGTCCGTCGGAATCCCGTTGTCCTTCATGAAACGATGGAGCGAATCCCGCGGAATCCGCCGGAACCGCGAGCCAGGCACCCGAAATCCCTTGAGCTGCCCTGAGTCAAAGCAGCGAATAATCGTCTGCTGGCTGACCTTGCAAATCTTGGCCGCCTCGCCTGTCGTGAAAACCGTCTTCATCGTCTGGTCCCATTTTGCGAGATCAAGGACATCCTCCCCCGACCCTACGCCCTGAGACGCGATCCCAGCGGCAAGACTGCGGCGCATGATCGGCCTCCGTGCGGATCCTTCACAACCTCAAGCCCAGTACGCGAACGCTGAACCCCCCGAATCGATCGAATTGGCCGTTCCGCGTCGACGCGTCTGTCAAAGTCTGCGAAATCTTCAGATTTTACCAGCCTTACCGATAACCCCAATTGTAGAACACCCGAGAACCTTGTCAATTCCGAATCGCCCGAGAATACGGATATTCTCTATTCGACCAGGCTTTTCGGATTGTGAGACCCTAAAGGGTTGTAGACCATGATCGCGGCCAATGCCAGGAAGTCTGGGGAAAAAAGAGAAGGAATGATGGGGAAAGCTTGAGAGGCTAGACACTTCGGGCCAGGTTGGATGATGGGTGGTGGGGAGATGCTGGCTCGGCGAGGTGGGCTTGCCGCTCTGAGGGGGCTGGGGTTGGCTGCGATGGATCTCGAACGGAGTGGGGCGATTTCCGTTTCGGTCAGTTTCTGGCTCGGGGTAGCTTGCAGTGGATCATCAGGGTCGCCAGATCGCTGGGGCTGATGCCGCTGATTCGGCCGGCCTGGCCGAGCGATGTTGGGCGAACGCGGGCAAGTTTTTCTCGAGCCTCGGCGCGAAGCTGGGGGATCGCGTGATAATCGAGGTCGGCGGGGAGGGACTTGTGCTCGAGCCGGCGGAATCGCTCGACTTGCTCGAGCTGGCGGGTGATATAGCCGTCGTACTTGGCCAGGACGCGGACCTGTTCCACCACGTCGAGGGAAAGCGGCTCGTCAGTCAAGGTCGGGTCGAGGGCGACCAGGTCGTCCCAGGTGGTCTCGGGACGCCTGAGAATCCGGAACAGCGAGTCCGAGCCCGATCGGGTCCGTTCCAGCCGCGCATGGAGCCGCCCGATGGCGTCGCGCCGCGCCTGGAACCGGGCCCAGCGACAGTCGTCAACGAGGCCGACGGCCCGGCCCCGCTCGGTGAGCCGCAGATCGGCGTTGTCATGCCGGAGGAGCAGCCGATACTCCGCCCGGCTTGTGAACATCCGATAAGGTTCGTCGACTCCCCGGGTCACGAGGTCGTCGATCAAGACGCCGATATAGCCCTCCGAGCGGCCGATCACGAGCGGGGGCTTGTCCTCGACGCCCAGGGCGGCGTTGATGCCGGCGATCAGGCCCTGGGCGGCGGCTTCCTCGTAGCCGGTGGTCCCATTGATCTGCCCCGCCAGGAACAGGCCGGCGACCTGTTTGGCCTCAAGGGAGCTCTTGAGCTGGTGAGGGGGGGCGTAGTCGTATTCGACGGCATAGCCGAATCGCATGACCTCGGCCTGTTCCAGGCCGGGGACGAGCGCGATCATGCCCTCCTGGACGTCGCGAGGCAATGAGGTCGAGATCCCGTTGCAATAATACTCGAGCGTGTTTCGCCCCTCGGGCTCCAGGAAAATCTGGTGGCTGTCGCGATCGCCGAAGCGCACGACCTTGTCCTCGATCGACGGGCAATACCGCGGGCCAGCGCTCGTGATCCGCCCCGAATACATCGGCGCGCGGTCAAGATTGGCCCGGATCAGATCATGGACCGCCGGATTGGTATAGGTGATGTGGCAATCGAGCTGAGGTTGGTCGAGGGCGTCGGTGAGGAATGAGAATGGGACCGGCTGGGCGTCGCCAGGCTGGGGTTCTAGGCGGCTGAAATCGATGGTGCGACCGTTGAGCCGGGGTGGTGTTCCCGTCTTGAATCGCTCGAGCTCAAAGCCCAGCGCTCGCAGGCCGTGTGAGAGCCCCTCGGCCGCGACATCGCCTCCGCGGCCCCCTTTTGTTTGTGACAGCCCCGTATGCATGATGGCCTGGAGGAACGTCCCGGTCGTGAGAACGGCGGCGCGGGCTCGATATCGCGCTCCCCCGCGCACGGCGATTCCCACCACCCGACCGGCGGCGACCTCGACCGATTCGACCATTTCCTGGCGAATCGTGAGGTTTCGCTGTCGCTCGACGGTCGCCTTGGCCAGGAACTGATAGGCCTTTTTATCACATTGAGCGCGGGGGCTATGCATCGCCGGCCCCTTGCCCCGATTGAGCAGGCGAAACTGGATGGCGGTCTTGTCGGTCAAAAGCCCCATCGCGCCGCCCAGCGCGTCGATTTCCCGCACGATCTGACCCTTGGCGACGCCGCCAATCGCGGGATTGCAGCTCATCTGCCCGATAGTGTCGCAATTGGTCGTCAAAAGCGCGGTCCGCGCTCCCATGCGGGCGGCCGAGAGCGCGGCCTCGATCCCCGCGTGGCCCGCCCCAACCACGATCACGTCGAAATCATAGGGGCCAGCGGACAAGTTCGAGGCTCCAGTACGAGAAAACGGCCAACCCGCCGGCCCACGCCAGCTCTCCCACGATCATGATAGCGACAGGCGAGCGCCGCGCCTTGCGTCGGATCGCGACCGGCGGCTACCTTTACCAGTCGGGGATCACGCGATCCCGGCGATTCTTTTCATCAACGAGGCAAGACCACAATGGCTGAGACACGCACGGGCGAAGTGACGTTCAAGGGCAACCCCGTGACCCTGGTAGGGCCCAAGCTCAAGACGGGCGCGAAGGCCCCGGACTTTCAGTGCGTGGGGGCCGGCCTCGCGATGGTCTCACTGGCGGACACCACGGGCAAGGCCCGGCTTTTCAACGTCGTCCCTTCGCTCGATACGCCCGTCTGCTCGATCCAGACCAAGCGATTCGCCCAGGAGATGAAAGCCCTCGGCAACCATGCCATGGCCTATACCTTCAGCCTCGACCTGCCATTCGCGATGGCGCGGTTTTGCACCGATTCGGCCATCGACAATCTCAAGAACATCTCGGACGTCCATAACCACAGCTTTGGCAAGAGCTATGGAGTGTTGATCGAGGGGCTGCCGATCCCCCTCCTGGCCCGGGCGGTCCTGGTGCTCGACCCATCCGATACGATCACCTACCTCGAGATCGTCCCCGAAATCGCCCAGGAGCCCGACTACGAGCCCGCGCTCAAGGCGCTCAAGGCCGCGGCGGGCGTCTGAGCCCTGGCCACGAGCCGGCGGGGCGACGGCGCGACCACGAGGGCCGAGCCGTCCCCCGCGTCCGGCTCAGTCGAGTTTCTTGATCCAGATGTTGCGATATTCGACGGCGTTGCCGTGATCCTGGAGCATCAGCGGCCCCGGCTCGCCCTCCTTGGCCCCCATGCCCCCCGGGGTGGGTGAAATCTCCTTGTCCTGGATGATCTCGATCCCGTTCTGGACCACGGTCACGCGGGCCTTTTTCACGACCTTGTCGAGCGCGACCTTGGCCTTGTGAAAGGTGACGTCGTAGGTTTGCCAGCGCAGCGGTGGCTTGCAGGCGTTCACGCTCGGGATGATTTGCAGGTAGATCGCCCCACAGTCGTTGTTTTGGAGCTTGAGACCGTAGGAATCGAGGACCTGAAGCTCATACGCGCCGGCGAGGTAAACGCCGCTGTTGCCACGCCCCTGGCCGTGGGCCTTGGGCATGTAGGGAATGTTGAACTCGAGGTGAAGCTGGAAGTCGCCAAACCGCTCGGAGGTCATGATGTCGCCGTGGCCGACGGTCGCGACCCCCTCCTTGACCGGCCAATCGGCGGAAGATCTGCCGTCTCGCTTCACCCAGCCCGACAGACCCTTGTCCCCCAGCAAGACGAGGGCTCCCTCGGGTGGTTTCGCACCCATCGTGGCGTCGCTGGGCTCGGCGGCGAGGGTCATCGTGGCTGTCGATAGCAGCACGAAACTCGAGAGGAACAAGCAGGCTCGCGTTCGTTTCGTCGTCATGGCGTGGTCCTTTCTGGCGGGTGGAGTCGGTTGGCCGTGAAGGGGAGTTTACTCGCCCACTCACCCCCAAGTAAACTTCCTGGTCACGAAAGAGGTGGAACATGCCCGACGACCCGATCTCGCTCGAGACCAACGACGCCACCGCGGGCGGGGGGATCTCCCTCGAAAGCCCCGCCACGAATGACACGGCAAGCGATCCGTTCAACTCCCTCCCAGACGCGCCAAGCGCGACCGTCACCGAAATCCCACCCACCAACGACGACCCACCTGGTCCAGCCGGCCTCCAGCCAATCCTGGCCCTGGTCGAGGAACTCAAGGTCGACCTCGATCGCAGGCTGGACGGGATCCAGACCATCCTCGATCGCGAGGTCCGCGCCGAGGCAACCCGCGAGCGTGTGGTCGACCGCCTGCACGCCGAGCTCCAGGAATACAAGCAAGACCTACTGCTCAAGGTCCAGCGGCCGATCTTCGTCGACCTGATTCAGCTCCACGACGACATCGGCAAGATGATCGAGGCCATGGGCGACGGCGATTCCGACCACGCCGGTCCTCGCCGAATCCATCTGCAATCGATCCAGACCGCCCTTGAGGACGTGCTCTATCGCCAGGGAGTCGAGCCGTTCACCGTCGAGACCGACACATTCGACCCCCGTCGCCAGCGCGCGATCGCGACCGTGCCCGTCGACGACCCGAACCTGAACAAGACCGTCGCCGCGCGAGTCCGCAAGGGGTTCCAAGCGGGCGACAAGCTCATTCGCCCCGAGCTCGTGACCGTGCGCACGTTTCGCCCACCCAGCTAGCCGCGGCACGCGAAATCGGCCGCTACGACCTGCTCGCCCAGTCGAGTGTCGTGCCCAGGGTCGTTTCATGAAACCCAGCACAGTCGAGCTCGGTCCCCAGCCAGGAACCAAGCTGGGCCAGGTCGGCGTCGAAAACGTCCGCCAATCGCGACACCAGCTCCGGCGTCACGATCGGTCGCTCGACGTCCGCTCGCCAGAGCCGCTTGAGCGATCCCGAAAGCCGTCTCGATACGAGCTTCCGACGGATCGGAGTGATCATCGGCGCGGCCACGAGCGCCTCCCGGATCGGGCTCGGTCGAAGTCGGTCGACTCCACGATTGAACGCGCCGAGCTCGGAATCCCAGCGAAACGGGATCGGAGATCCCAGGAACCGCCCGATCCGCGCGAACTCGTCGTCCGACCGATTCACCAGGCTCGAGAAAAACACCGGCAGGACCCGCGCCCGGCCAAACATCTCAAGGTACGGCTCGAGCTGCATCGCGTAACGCCCATATTCCACGAGCTCGGGATGACGCTCGATCGCCTCGGCCAGCGGGACGCGAATCGTCCCCGCCGCCGCCTCATGCACGTAATGAGAGACCAGGCGATCAATGGGGTGCCGCATCACATAGACAAGCCTCACGTCCGGGAGAGCACGGGCGAGCCGCTCAACCGTTCGCGGATAACGGGGGAGCTTGGTGTAGTGGGTGCTCGACTCACCGCGAAGCTGGTCGCCACCAGCATCCTGAAACAACGAGGAATACCATCCCCAGCCCCGCGCGTGAATCGCGTCGTCGCTGAAAAAGTTGGGCTCCTTGAAGGCGCACATGAAGACCGAGGGCTGACGCGCCAGTTGCTCATGCAAGGTGGTGGTCGCGCTCTTCATGGCGCCGATCACAATAAAGTCGGGCCGGTGGTGACTCGTCATCCCTTGACGATTGATCCTTGCTTCTCTGGGACGCCTTTCCCGCCTGTGAAGACAGAATCCTACCGTCGAGCCCCCTCGTCACGAACGGCAACACGCGGCGACTTTACAATTCTTAGCGAATTGCTCGGCCGCTATCGATTCCGAGCCGCCTTGCCGAGTATCCATTCCTCGTCCAGAACCGCGTGATTGACGACGCTTCGCTTGTCTGAGGTATAGACCAGATGGATCCTGCCATCCTTGGCTTGCAGCGCCATGGGATAGCCGTAATCGCGGTTATCGGCTAGCAGGTCGAGCCTGATTGGCCACGTCCGTTCCTGGTCGCTGGATAGCGCGATCGATAGGGGCGACCGATGGACCATGCTGTTGTTATAAACCAGGAACAACCGACCACTCTTGAGCGTGATCAGGTCGACGGCGGCGTTCGGATTCGGAAACGCCGTGTCCTTCCCCTCGGTCCAGGTCAGACCGCCATCGGACGACTCGGCCCGCACGATGTATCCGATCGTCTTGGGGTTGTAATCACCTCCGCGCCGGCAATACGCGATCAGTCGGCCGTCCGCGAGTTCGACCACGGCCGGCTGAATGTTCCCCTTGGCGGAACGGATCGGCTTGGAGCGGGTCCAGACCCGCGTCGAGGGATGATAGCGTAACACCAGGGACATACTGTCGGGACCGGTCATCTCGGGATCGTTGCCGGTCTCGTTATAGATGGGCAGGATGTAATCGCCCCCCTTGAGCACGATCGGGCGGTTGCGAACCATGTCCCCTTCCTGAAGCGATAAGACCGACGAATCGGACCAGGTCTCGCCCAGATCGCGCGAGACCTTGCACTGAATCCGCGAGGTCGACCACGTCTCGCCATATCGCACCACGTAAAAGAGCCACAGCAGCCCATCGGGCGCTTCCCAGACGACGCCGTTGCCGACCGAGCGAAAAGGATCACGCGCGATCGCCCTGGGAGCGGACCAAGAGGACTCGCCCTTGTGCTTCCGCGAGGCGAAAACCCCAGTCTCGACCGCGTACTCGCCAGCTCCACCGTAATAGACCAGATACAAGTCGCCGTTCGAGAGCTCGGTCAGGCACGCGGGGTGCTTGTAAGGCCCCGTGGGAACCTCGGGCCCAAACACGCGCTCGACCGTGAACTCGCCACCGAACGCGGCGCAACCCAGAAACAGGATCAAGAACGAGCATGCCTTCACAAACACATTCATCGCGAGGCTCCGGCGGGGAATCGGGGCGA
>JAKBAP010000264.1 GCA_021808995.1 Planctomycetota bacterium
GATCGCGGAAGGTTTGGAATGAAAGACAAGCCCAGCCTGAAGACATCGGGAGAGTATTACGCGGAAATGCGGCAGGATCGCAGGAACGCCTACCGGATCGGCCCAGAGGACGGCCCGGTCATCGTGCTCTTGAAGGCGCTGCTGGGCCTTGAGTGCTGGCACTACCCGGTCGAGACCGCCATCGATCTCTATTTCCGAATCACGCGGACCGATCTCGAAAAGAGAGTCGGCGCTCGTGAAGCCAAGGCCCGTTTTCGAAAAGGCGTGGAATGGTTCTGGATCTTGTTCTCTCTGTTGCTCGTATTCGCGTACATTCTTGCCGTCTGGCTTTGTCGGCGTGCATCGGAGAGGGTCCAAACAGGGTACGTTCCCTGGATTTCAAGCGGCTTCATTCTCGTACTCGCTCTGATCGCCGCCTACCGGGTCATCGATATCATGGCCGCTTCGTTCTGGCTGCATGTCTTGCGGAAATACGAGACAGACGCCCCCCCGCACGCCCTGACCATGACAGTTCTCGCATACGTTAACGTGTTAATATGTTATGGTATCCTTTATCTTGTCGAGGCCTATTCGACGGGAGACATGTTTCGGGCGAAAACTCCGCTCTGGACCGAACCCGTTGACGCGGCTTACTTTAGCGCGGTGACGATCACGACGCTGGGATTCGGTGATTTCTCACCCGAACGATGGCAAGGCAAGTCCCTGGTGGCGAGCGAGGTGTTTATCGGCCTGATTCTCATCATCGTCACGTTTCAGCGGGCGATTGCTGGCACGAAATACCTGGGGGACGAGGACGAATGCGACCGGGACGGTCGCCCCAGGCTGGGCGCTCTTCCCGTGCGATCCGGGCTCTGTAATTCATTGGAAGGCGAGGTTAGCGTGTTTACTGGTTTGGTCGAGGGGATGGGGCGGGTCGCGAGCATGGTCTCGGAGCCGTCGGGACGGCGGTTTACGATTGAGTTCTTGCGACCGCCGGCGCACGACCCGCTTGTGATCGGCGAGAGCATCGCCGTGAACGGCTGCTGCCTCACGGTCGTCGCCACGATGGGAGCTTCGTTCGATGTTCAGGCCGGCCCGGAAACGTTGGCTCGGACCAATCTCGGCGATTTTCGCGAAGGCGATGGCGTCAATCTGGAGCGCTCTCTCCGCGCGAACGACCGGCTTGGTGGCCATTTCGTCCAGGGGCACGTCGACGACACGGCCCGGCTGATCGAGCGCGAGGTGGACGGCGAATGGGAGTTTTTTCGCTTCCAAACAAGCCCCCGATGGAGCCCGCTCATGGTCGCGAAGGGGTCGATCGCCGTGGACGGAGTGAGCCTCACCCTGGTCGATGTCGACGACGCGGGGCGGTTTTCGATTATGCTGATTCCTCACACGCTAGCCGTCACCACCCTCGGTGCTCGCGCGCCTGGCGACCGCGTGAACCTTGAGATCGACATCCTTGCCAAGCATGTCGCGCGATTGATGGGGAGATCCTGAATTCCATGGCCGTCCGCCAAACCCAGAGCTATCTCCGTGCCCTTTTCGACGAGCGAGGCATCGCGCCCCGAAGGTCGCTCGGGCAGAATTTCCTGGTGGATCTCAACATTCACGACACGATCGTGAAGGCGGCGGCGATCGAGCCCGGGGACGTGGTGCTCGAGATTGGCTCGGGCACTGGGGCCCTGACAGCGCTTATGGCCTCGCTCGGCGCGGAGGTGGTCGCGGTCGAGGTCGATCCGGCGATGGCCCAGCTCACCACCGAGGCTGTGGCGAATCTGCTCCATGCGCGGGTCCTGCACATGGACATTCTGCGTAATAAAAACAACCTGAACCCGCTCGTGCTCGAGGCAGTCGAGGGGGTGCTCGCGGAGGTGCCTGGGCGGCGGCTCAAGTTGGTGGCGAACCTTCCTTATCATGTCGCGACGCCGGTGATTCTCAATCTGCTGGTTCACCCTTCGCTCAGCCCAGCGCTCATGGTGGTGACGATTCAGCGTGAGCTTGCCGATCGCTTTTGCGCGGTTCCGACGACCAAGCCTTATGGGGCGGCCTCGGTCCTGGTGCAGGCGCTTGGTGAGGCATCGATCGCGAGGACGTTGCCGCCGACGGTTTTTTGGCCTCGGCCCAAGGTCGATTCCGCGGTCGTCATCATCCGCCCCGACCCGGCCAAACGGGAGCTCGTGGCGGATGTGGCGTGGTTTCAGGATGTCGTTCGCCGTGTCTTCCTACATCGGCGGAAATCGATCCGCCACGCGCTTTCCGCGATGTGGGGTGACCATTGGAACAAGACCGACGTCGATGCCTGGCTGGCGCTCAGGGGCCTTTCCGGTCAGCTTCGACCCGAGGCCCTGAACGCCGAGGAATTCGTCGCCCTGGCCCACGCCCTCCGCGATCACGGGAAAACCCTCTTGCCCACCGACACCGAGATCGAGCCACCGATCGAGGAATAAACCCAGGTGACACCACGCGATCACCCCTCGATTCGCGCTCCCAGGCCCTTCAGGGCACCGACCTGCGTCTTCCTGGCTCTCTCCGACAGCGGATTCCCATCCAGATAGATCCGAAGATAAGGCGCGTATCGCTTGGCCCCCGCCGCGTCGGCCTTGGCCGCCTCGACCAGCGTGCCCAGTTCCTTGATCAGGTTGCGCTGAATCATCAGAATCCGAAGCTCCGTTTGCTTCGCGATGGGCGCCACGTCGGCGATCTGGTTGTCGCTCAGGTCGAGAACGCCGAGCTTGGTGATCTTCTCGAGCACCTTGACGTCCTTGAGCTGGTTCTTACCAACCGACAGCGAGGCCAATTTGACCAGGGGGGCGAGTGGGGCAAGGTCCTTGATGGCGTTGTCGGTGAGATAGAGCGAGGTAAGGTTCACGAGCGCTTTCAGGGGCTCGAGGTTCTCGACCTTATTGCCGGTCAGCTCGAGGTATTGCAGCCCCTTGAGCCCGGCCAGGGGACCGAGGTCCTTGATCGCGTTGTTCGAGAGGTCGAGCGACTGGACGTTGACGAGTTCCTTCAGGGCTTTCAGGTCGGCGATCTGGTTTTTGTGGAGATTGATCAAGGCCAGATTCTTGCACTTTTCGAGCCCGGTGAGGTCCTTGATGTCTTTTCCCGGTGCCTCAAGAAAGTAGAGGTTGAGCAGTTTCTCGTCGTTGAGCTCTTCCTTGGGTTCGAGCTTGAGATCGGCCCGAACGGCGGCCTCGAGGTTTTTATCGGGGAACAGTGACGCGCCCCAGGCGAGGCTGTTGGTGGCGACTAGGAACAGGATCGCGGGGAGGGTCAGGGCGCGGGGCACTCGCGTTTTCATGGGCGTGGTTCCGAGGAGTGAGGATCGCGGCGGGGCCGGACGCCTTGGGCGGTCGGCGCGGGGTTCGCGGTCGGCGCGGTGGCGGCTTGATGGTTTTTCTCTCGCCGCACCACGATCAATGGCGTTGATTATACGTTTTCGCCACGTCGGGCGACAGCCCCCACCTTGGGGCTTCAGGGGCGCGGGGTGCCGTGGGTTTTCGAGGGTCTTGCTCAGACTAGCAGCTCGCGGATGGCTTTGCCCTGTGAGAGCTTGATGGGGCGGCCGGTGGCCGGGGCGATGTTTTCCTTCGCGGGGTCGAGGCCGAGAGCGGTCAAGATCGTGGCGTGGGCGTCCTCGATCGAGGTGGGTCGGGTCGGGTCTTTCGTCCCCTCGGGATCGGTCTCGCCCAGGACCAGCCCCCCCTTGATCCCTCCACCCGCGAGCGCCATGCTGTATCCACCTGTCCAGTGGTCGCGTCCGCCGGCCAGGTTGATCTTGGGTGAGCGGCCAAACTCGCCGCAACAGATCACGATCGTGCGATCAAGCCGCTTGCGCTCCTTGAGGTCGCGGATCAGGGCGGCCAGGGCGGGGTCGAGTGCCTTCAAATGGCCCCGATGGACCTCGTGATTATTGACATGAGAGTCCCAGCTTCCCAGCGAGACCTCCACGCAGCGCGCTCCGACCTCGACTAGTCGGCGGGCCGCCAGGCAGCCGCGGCCGAACGGGGTGTCGCCATAGGCGGCCAGGACGGCCTTGGGCTCGCGAGAGACGTCGAAGGCCCTGAGCTGTTCGGACGACATCATCACCCGAGCACGGCTGATTGTCTCACGGTGCAGGGTCGCCCGAGCGCGATTGGATCGGCCGCGGGCGAAGGCCCGCTCGAGAACCTCCAGGTCGCTGGCGCGGGCGAGGTCGCGCGTCTGTTTGACCGGGTTCGAGACGTCCGGCAATTCTCCCTTGGGATCGTCGATCTGGAAGGCGTCGAATTCGCCACCGAGAAAACCCCCCCGGCCCGGCCAGTGCCCGGCGAGGATCGAGATATGCCGGGGGATCTCGGTCCCCGCCCCTGGCAGTTCGTGGCAGCAGATCGCGCCGATCGAGGGGTGCTCGACGGTGGGGTCGGGGCGGTATCCTGTCTTCATCAGATACGTTCCGCGCTCGTGGTCCCCCTCCTTGCTGACCATCGACCGGATGAGCGAGACCGAGTCCATCTGATCGGCGAGTTGTTCGAATCCGGACGCGATCTGGACCCCCTTGGCCTTGGTCGCGATCGCGGTCGTGGAACCGCCGATCTTGGTGCCGGGGTGGGGGTCGAAGGTCTCAAGCTGGCTGGGCCCGCCATCGAGCCAGATCAGGATCAGGGACTGGGCGAGCTGGGTCGTTTGTTCGGCCTCACGAGCAAGCAGGCCGGCCAACGGCGTGAGCCAGCTCACCCCCGCGGCGGCCAGGAAACGGCGACGATCGAGCACCGACGGATGGGGGGATGGGAAGTGCATGGCGGCCTCAGTGGTTCCAGGAAAACTCGGTGGAATTGATCAGTGCCCAGAAGAGATCCGTCATGCGTTGGCGGCGTTCCTGGCCGGTCGAGCCGGCGAGCTTGCCGGCGAAGTGGGTCATTTCCTCCGGCGTCGGCCCTCGGGTCAAGACGGCGAGATAGGCCGTGACCACGGCCGCGGTATCGGAGGGGGCGAGCAAGGCGATTCGCGCTGACGCGGTCATCAGGCCGGGCTCGATCCGCTCGCGAGCGACCTTGCCGTTCATGAGCAGGAGCCGCTGCGGAATCGTGCCTGAGCGGGCGTCGAATTCGTCCTCGCCGATGTCGCCGTAGCGCCTGACGAAATCGTTGACCCCCGTGAGCCGGCCCAGGCGAAACAGCCAGTGGGCTTGCGAATCGAGGGCCTCGGTCGACGACTCTTGAAACAGGCTGAGCGCGACCTGTTCGGGGCGGAGCCGGGTCATGGGAAAGACGGCCCAGGCGTCCTCGCGTGCCTCGGACGTGGTGTCGTCTCCCTCGCTGGCGAGCTGAAAGGCCTCGGTGCGCGTGATTACGCGGATCAGCCTATGCAGGTCGTGGCCGTGGGCGGCGAAGTCGTCGGCCAGGAGGTCGAGGACGGGATGATTGGCGTCCGCCGCCCGGAGATCGTCGATCGGGGCGACCAGAGGCCGGCCGGTCACGATCGCCCAGACCCGATTGACGGTCGCCCGGCTAAAATCGCGGTTGTGGGGATCAACGACCCAGGCCGCCAGCCGGGCGCGCGGCGAGCCCTCGCCTGGCAACAGTTCCTCGCGGAACGGAACCTTGGGCTGGACCTCGACGGGGGCGTTGGTCTTACGATCGAGGGGCTTGTAGAGATTGACTTCATCGCGGGTGCCGTGGAAATTCGAGCGGGTCGCGCCATAAAACGCCGCCAGGCCGCGAAAGTCGTCCTGTTTCCAGCGTTGAAAGGGGTGGTCGTGGCATTGGGCGCAGTCGAGCCGGACGCCCAGAAAGGCGCGGGCCGTCCGCGCGCCCAGACGCTCGGGGGACGGCTCCTGGCTCGCCTCATCATAGGTGACGGTGATGAAATTGGTAGCGGGATGGTCGGTCCAGAGGCCGTCATCGGCGATCAGGTCGCGGACGATCGATCCATAGGGGCGGTTGGAATGGATTGCCTCGGATAGCCAGGCGACGAATCGGCGGCGGCGGAATCGCAGAAACGGCCCGTCCTCGGTCCCGACGTAGGCTCGGGCAAAGCGCTCGGCCAGATAATCCGCTGTACGTCCGTCGCCCAGTAGCTCGACGACCCGGTCGCGGATTCGGGATTCGTGGGGAAGGGATTCGAACCGGCGAATTTCCTCGAGCGAGGGGATCGCGCCCTTGAGCGCCAGGTCGAGCCGCCGCAGGATCGCTAGGTCGGGGGCTCGAGAGCCGGGGGTAAAGCCGCTGGCGGCCCAGGTCTCGCGAAACGAGGCGTCGATGGCCGTGACGATCGGTTGGATCTCGGCCTCGGGGTGTTTTGGGGGTGTGATCGGGGGCTTGCGGGTCACCGGGCCAAGCGCGCTCGCCGAGAGTGTGGCCACGCCCGCCAGGACCACCACCAGAAACAAGAGGTCGCGTCGGCCGACTCGCATGGATGCCTCCCGGCGTTTGATTTTGATCCAACCAAGACCATACCGGCTTCCAAGCGGCCAGGTTTCAGACTGGGTCTAACGAAGGATCTCCAGCATCGGGCTCACGATCTCGAGTCGGACCGCGCCGGCCTCGGTCACGTGGGTGCCGGCGACCGAGACGCGAAGGGGCCCGGTCGGGTATCGCAACTGTTCCAGGCCGGCGTCGCTGATCGTGGTGCCGATGAGCTCAAGGAGCGAGAGGCTCGAGCACTCGGCGAGGCTCGCCAGACCGCGATCGGTCACTTTCGTGCGCCTGATCCCGAGCGTCGCCAGGTTCGTCAACTTCGAGAGGGAGATGAGTCCAGCATCGCCGATCTCGGTCCTATCCAGACGAAGCTCCCCAAGTAAGGGATGACTCGCCAGGCTTTTCAAGCCCTCGTCGCTCACGCGCGTGCCGGTCAGGTCAAGCTCGATGAGGCCCTTGAGCTCCTCGAGCGACGCCAGGCCGACGTCGGCGACCTGGGTGTTGGCCAGGAACAGCGTGTCGATCGCGACCGCCTTGCCGACGTGCTCCATGGCGCGGTCGCCGACCCCGGTTCGTGAGAGGTCGAGCGTGGAGAGCGACCACAAGTCACCCACCCCATCCAACCCCGCCTCGTCCAGTTTCGAGCCATGAAGGTCGAGGACGGAGAGGCTTTCGAGCCGCCAGATCGCCCGCAGGTCGTCCTGGTCCAGCGAGGAATTGCTGATCTCAAGGGAGGAGAGCGAAGGAATCCCGGCAAGCGCGGACAGGCCGGCGGCCGAGACCGTCGCGCCCCGGATCTGAATCGATTCGACACGAGGAAGTTTGTTGGCGATGACTTGCAACTCACGATCACCCGCGCGGCTGGTCAGCGAGACGCCGACGACGTCGACGAAATAGTCAACGCCGAGAAGGTCAATTAGCCGGCTCCGGCAGGCGTAAACCCAGTCCAGGTTCACTTGATCGGTCTCGCCCTTGTAATGGACCATCCCGCCGGCGGCCTTGATGAAATCAACCGCCTGCCGCTGGCGGTTCGCGGAATTCGCCCACCAGGCCGGCGGAATCGCGACGATCGCGGTCACGACCAGCAAGCCGCGAATCGAGAACCTCGGCA
>JAKBAP010000265.1 GCA_021808995.1 Planctomycetota bacterium
AGGCGGGTGGCCGAACTACGCCCGGCAGGATTCGAACCTGCGACCAACGGTTTAGAAGACCGTTGCTCTGTCCAACTGAGCTACGGGCGCCTGGGAGGTCGGCCTCGAAACGGGCCTCCGCCTTCGGTAGGGTTTCCGATGCGCCCGGCAGGATTCGAACCTGCGGCCTGCGGTTTAGGAAACCGCCGCTCTATCCTACTGAGCTACGAGCGCTCTATGCTTGTGTAGATTCTCGATTTCCAAGTGGCTGTCGTCAATGAGGCGCTCCCCCCAGCGAGCGAACAATCGAGTGCAACCAAGCCCAAGACCGCGGGTGGCGCTTGTTACGGGTGGGGGTCGCGGGATCGGCCGCGGGATCTGTCTCGAGCTAGCGGGCCAGGGGCTGGCGCTAGTGGTGAATTACCGAGCCGACCGGGCCGCGGCCGAGCAAACGTGCCGCGACGCCCTGGCCCACGGCTCTCCGATCGCCATCCCCATCCAGGCCGACATCGCCCTCCAAGACCAGTCCCTGCGACTGATCGAGCAAACCCTCGCCGCATGGGGCGAGCTCGATGTCCTGGTCAATAACGCCGGCGTCGCGCCCGAATCGCGCCTGGATCTCCTGGAGACGACCCCGGAAAGCTGGGACAAAGTCCTAGCGACCAATCTTCGAGGGGCGTTTTTTCTCACCCAGGCCGCCGCCAGGGCCATGATCCAATTGAGATCCCAGGGCTCGCTCGAGGACCGCCAGATCCTGTTCATCACCTCGATCTCGAGCACCTTCGCCAGTGTCAATCGCCCCGAGTATTGCGTCGCCAAGGCGGGTCTTTCGATGACCGCCCAGCTCTTCGCGACACGCCTGGCCGGGCAGGGGATCGCGGTCCATGAAATTCGCCCCGGCCTGATCGAGACCGACATGACCCACCCAGTCAAGGAGATCCACGACGCCAGGATCGCGGCCGGGCTCGTCCCCATGGCCCGCTGGGGGACCCCCCAGGATGTCGGCCGGGCCGTCGCCGCGCTCGCCACGGGCCGCTTTCCCTATAGCACTGGGACCGTCCTCGAGATCGATGGAGGCATCCATCTCCGAGTCCTCTAACCACCCCCTCGCCAACCCCGATTTCCGGTTTCCTCGCATTCCGGCTGTCCGATCTGTCCAGTGAGAGCCCGAACAACGTAGAATCAGGGCGACGCGGTCTTCAAGACAGACCTCGAGGCCGAGCAGGCACGGCTCGGCGACCTCGCGGTGACTCGCGCCGAGGGGGCAAGGGTACTTCCCCAGGCGTCCGAGTTCAGGGCCATGACCGAGCTAGGCCCATGAAATCGCGTCCTTTCAGCCTCAATCCAGGGCGTGCATCGAGCACAACAACGATGGACAAGCCGGCCTCCCATCCCGAGGCGACCAGCGGATCCGCCGCGGAGCCGCGGATCGGCAGCTATCGCATTCTCAGGCCCCTGGGAAGCGGCGGGATGAGCTCGGTCTACCACGGTGCCCACGTCGATACCGGCCACGAGGTCGCCCTCAAGGTCCTGACCCGAACCCTGGCCAAGAACCCTAGCCTGCTCCAACGGTTCCTTCGCGAGGCCAAAAGCGCGCTCACACTCGAGCACCCAAACATCGTTGCAATCTATGATCGAGGCATGGATCAGGGGCGTCATTACCTGGTTTTAGAGTATGTGGTTGGTGGTGACTACCACGACCATGTTCGTCGCGAGGGGCCGTTATCTCCGGAGGAGGCGGTGGCGACGATCAAGTCGGTGGCGGGGGGGCTAAAGTACGCGGCGGGCCGGGGTCTGATCCACCGCGACATCAAGCCGTCGAACCTCTTACGGACGTCGTCGGGCCATGTCAAGATCATCGATCTGGGATTGGCGCTTCATTACGAAAACGAGGACGAGCGGGTCACTCGTGAGGGGACGACGGTGGGGACCGTCGATTACATGGCGCCTGAGCAGGCACGCGATAGCCGGGCGACGAGCATTCAGAGCGACATTTACTCACTGGGTTGTACGTTTTATTACTTGTTGACTGGGGTCGCGCCCTTTCCTGGTGGTGACGTGACCGACAAGCTAACGCGGCACGCGACGGCGCCCCCTCCCGATGTCCGTGATTTGCGCCCGGAGGTACCGGAATCGCTGTCGATCGTGCTCCGGCGGATGATGGCCAAGCAGCCCAGGGATCGGTTCGCGTCGTACGACGAGCTTTTCGAGGCGCTCGATCAGGCGGTCAAGGTGGCTGGCTCGGGGTCGCGGCCGGGCTCATCGCCGGGGCTGACGACGTTTGGGGAGAGCGCGGGGGGGGCTTCCCGGCGGCTAAATCAATCGGTCGAGCCGATCCTGGAGGCGGAGATCGTCGACGATGATGACGAGGACTCGGACGAAGGCTGGGGCCTTGATGATGTTGGTGAAGGGGGTGGGTTTCCCCTTGAGGACGAGGAGCTTGCCCTGGCCGGAGGGGGCCTTGAGCCTCGGACTCGGCGAACCGGAAGCGAGTCCCTGGGTCGCTGGATCGCCGGATCGGCGGGGATCGCGGGGGCGCTCATGGTCTTGCTCTTTGGATTGGCCCAGCTCCGCCAGATGGGGGCCGGGGGCAAGCTGGCGGCCGCGAGGACTGGGCCGCTGGTTCAGACCCCGGTCGACGAAGCCCCTGTGATCCATGTGCCGGAGCCGGTCGCGCCGAGGCCGGAGCGTCGCGATCGGGTGGCGGCCAAGGTCACCTCCCGACCGATCGAGGTCTCCTGGCGAGAGCCGGCCGACGTCGAGGAATCGATCACGAAGGACGACACGGCGGAATCCGACGCGGGTTTCAAGCGGCTCCCGGAGTGGGCAAGGGGGGTGATTCCCGCTCGAATCCCGGGCCCTTGGGTCGAGGTCCAGCGAATTACGGGGGCCTCCGACGTGTCAGCCGTGGCCTCGCTCCACGCGGCCCTGGATCGTTATCTTGGTGGCACGATCGAGCTCGGGGACGAGGGACCGTTCCCGCTGGATGATTTCCGGGTCTCGGGTGAGACCCGACTGATCCGAGCGAAGGCCGGCCGGCGGGCGATTATCCGGATCGAGGGGCCAACCCTGGAGGTCGCGCGAGAGCTTCCCGCCGTCTGCGTGCTCGATCGTAAGGGCTTGATTCTCGACGGGCTCGATCTGATCGTGGTGGTGCGCGATCTCACGCCCCGGCAGCGGGCCCTGTTCCAGTGTGTCTCATCGGATTTGACGCTCAGGAATTGCACGGTCACCATCGTGAACCCGGCCGGGGCGGCGTTCGCGTTTGTCCGTGCCGAGTCCACGCCGGCTCGGCCCTCGCGCGTGAGGCTTGAGCGGACCTTGGTCCGGGGAAACCTGGAGCCGGCCTTCGAGCTGGTAGGGGGGGGCGAGGTGGCGATCCATGAATCGGCGGTGCTCGCCGGGTTGGGTCCCGTGGTTCGGGTGGTGGGCTCGGACGCGAGTCGGGAGCGGCGGTTGTCATTCGTGGAGAGCTTGCTGGCGAGTCAGGGGCCGATGGTCGAGATCCGGCGGAACGAGGGTCGCGTCCCATCAGCGCTCGGGGTGCTTGCCTATGAGACGACGTTTGGCCGCTGGCTGGGGGCGGGGATCGCCAGCGTCGTGACCTCGCCGGATTCGGTTCTCCCGCCGGGAAAGCAAATGAATTGGGCTGGCGAGCGGAATTCGTTCCAGGGCTGGAAGGGGTATTTCGCGAGTGGCCCCGACGCGACGGTGAGCGTCGAGAACCTGGCCGCCGCGCGTTCCACGTGGAGCGCTCTCGAGACGGAGAGCCGTGAGATTCCGACGTCGTGGCCGCGTCCTCGGGAGCTCTCAGTGGCGAGCCTGGCGGATCTTGCGCCGTTCGCTGGGTTCGCGGATCGGCTGGCGAGACGGATCGCGCGGCCCCGTGCCGGCCTTTTCGAGAAGACGCTGGCGGTCTATGACCCGCCTCTGGTCCCCGAGCTGGTTGCCAGGGCGACGGCCGTGGGGCTGGTGCCGGGGGGTGGTTTTTCCTCGCGCAGGGCCAAGTCGGGGCTTCCGACGGCCCTTGTGAAGCGGGGGCAAGGCCAGTTCGGTGCCGTGACCGAGCCCGCGGGAGACGACTCGGAGCTTGTCTTTGACGTGAGCGCGGCCCCGTGGAATGGCGATCTGGGGCGATTCCTGACCGATCGGATCGTCGCCGGGGTGCCCCTCGCGCGGGTACGGGTGGTGGGGTCGGGCGAATTCCGGAGCACGCCGGTTCGCCTACCCAGGGGGCTTGTCCTGGAAATCAAGGTCGACGCTCCGCCGGGCGCTGTTGGTCCGTCGTGGGCACCCGCGGCGAACGCGACCGGGCCGGCCTTGATCGAACTGACCGAGGGGCTGCTGTTTCTTTCGGGGGTCGCGCTTAGGCACGCCGACGACGAAAACGTGGAGCATCTGATCCGGGTCGAGGACGGCCACCTCGCCCTTTGGCGTTGTCGGTTGCTCGCGTCTGGGGCGAGGGTTGGTCCGGGGGGCGATCTGGTCGCGTTCCGGGCGGCCTCGACCCGGCCGATCGGTGGCGTGTTCAACCCCCCCTTATTCGAGCGGCCCCTGGATCGCCCCACCTGCCGGATGGTCGAGTGCGTGTTGATCACGGGAGGAACCGCGATCGCCGCCGAAATGGGTCGCGGATTGGTCGCTCTCTCCGATTGTGCCGTCGCGACCGGCGCGACTTCCATCGACCTGATTCCGACGCGCGTCGCCCGAAATCGCTTCCACGCCGACCTCTGGCTTTCGCGATGCACGCTGGCTTCCGAGCAGGCCATTGTCCGTGCCCACGCCTGGCCCGGCCTCGACCCGGGTCCGGACCGACCATGGCTGATTTCGTCGGGCCAGTGCGCGTTTTTGTCCCCTTTTGACCGCCGACCACGCGAGGGGGTCTTACTCCGGGCCGACGCGGATTCGATCGCGAAGGGGGCTTTTTTCTGGCAGGAAAACGACGACGCCATCGAGGTCGATTGCTTCGCGGCCGCCGGTGATTCCACCATGCCGGCTGGTCGGACCCGCGACCTGAACACGCAATGGATCGCGATCTGGGGCAAATCCCACGTGAGCCGCCTGACAGGCCCCCGTGGCGCAGGCGGCTCGAGCCCCTCGGCTCGGCTCAGCGAGCGGCTCCATCCCGGTCAGGTCGCCCCCGAGGACCTGATCCTCGACGCCGCCACTCACCCAGGTCGGGCCAAGCTCACGGTGGGGGCCGACCTGGTCCGACAAGGGTTCGCGCAAAAGACCGCTCGGGGGGGGCGGCGGAGAAACTAGACCTGGGATTCGCCCTTGGCCTGTCAAACATCCATTGATTGAAACAGGGACGGATCGCGATAATGATCTTGTTCGAATCCTCGTGGAGGGACTCGCGATGAGCTCCCGTGTCAATGGTCGATGTCGCGCGGTCGTGTGCATGATCCTGGTCATCGTGGTCACGACTGGGGCTGGTTCGTCCGTTTTCGCCTGGCAAGGCCACGGTGGCGGGCATCCCGGTGGTGGGCACCCGGGCGGACCGGGCATGATGGGTGGCGGGATGATGGGCCGCGGGATGATGGGCCGCGGGATGGGCCGCGGGGGGAATGGCGGAGTCGTGGTGCTCAACGCGGGAATGGGGGGGTTTTATGGCTCCTTCACGCCGATTTTCGCGGTCGGTCCAGGTTTTTTTCCGATGCCATGGGGTCCGCCGATGGGCTTTCCCATGGGAGGTCCTGGGTTTGACCGGGGTCCGCTCCTGCCACCGCCGCCGGCGGGACTCGCCCCCGCGGCCGCGCCCAAGCCCGTGGCGGCCCGACGAAACGACCCGACTCGCTCGGCTCAGTTGACCACCGTCGGCGACCGGATGTTTCGCGCTGGGAACCTGAAAAAGGCGGAAGAGCGCTATCAGCAGGCAATCCACGCCGCCCCCGACCTGGCGACCCCCCACCTACGGCTGGCGCAGGTGGCGCTCGCGCGGGGTCGCTACTCGGTCGCCGCCGAGCACCTACGCCAGGCCGAGACGGCCCAGCCAGGTTGGATTCTCAAGTCACCGGACGTTCAGGGGCTCTACGGCGAGCCTGGCGACTATGCTCGCGACCTGGCCAAGCTCGAGTCGCATCTGCAAATTGAGCCGGAGGATCGTGACGGCTGGCTGGTTCTCGGCTCGCAGTGGTTTCTCTCGGGCCGGACGGCCAAGGCCGCCGACGTCTTCCGTCGCCTGGATGACCCGAATCGTCGCGCCGACGTCGCGCTCGAGGCGTTTCTCGGGGCGTCGAATCAGGCACCGGCCGTCGCCTTGCCCCGAGCGCCTCGCTAGGCGTCCGTCGCCAGGTGACTCCTCGGGCAAGCGAACGCGCCCGTGGGCGAGGGGGGTATGACCCTCGTGTTTTCTCCTGGACCTTGAGACCTCATGACCGAAATACCCCGATACTACGCCGCCGCCTGTCAGACCGATTTGCCTTGCATCCGCCACCGCGGCGAGATCCCCGAGCGAGTCGGTCGGTTGCTGGGCATGATCGATCACGCGGTCGTGGGCTACGAGCCGTTTTTCGACATCAAGCTGGTCGTCTTCCCCGAGTTTGCCCATGCCGCGCCGATCTACGAGACGGCCGACGAATTGCTCGACAAGCTCGCCGTCCCCATCCCCAACGAGCACACCGATCGGTACGTGAGCAAAGCACGCGAACGGGGCGTCTACATCCAGACCGGCACGTTTCTCGAGTCCGATCCCGACCGCCCTGGCGTGGTTTACAACACGACCTGTCTGATCGGCCCCGATGGTCCGCTGGCGAGCTATCGCAAGGTCAACCCCTGGCTTCCCTGGGAGGTGCACACGAGCCCCCACGATCTCAAGGATTACGACCGGCCGCTGTTTCCGGTGGTTGAGACCGAGATTGGCAAGTTGGGAGCGGCGATCTGTTACGACTGGCTGTTTCCCGAGGCGATCCGGGCGCTCGGGCTCCAGGGGGCGGAGGTCTTGATTCGGGTGTCGGCCTACATGGACCCCTGGGGGGCGACCCCGCCGATGGATTGGTGGACGTTATTCAATCGTGCGCGGGCCGTCGAAAACCTGGCCTTCGTGGTGGCGGCCAATCAAGGGGCGAGCGCGGTCAATTATCCTCCGTTTTCGTGGCCAGGCGGGAGCATGGTCGTGGATTACGACGGCCGGATCCTTTCGCAGGCCGACCCGGGCCCAGGCGAGAAGATCGTGGTTGGTCCCATTGATCTGGCCGCGCTGCGGGCGGAGCGGGAGCGACGGCGTGGGCATCATCTCCTTTCCCACCTTCGTGCCGACGCCTATACTCCATTTTATGAGCGCGCTCGCCCGAACCTGGGTCCAGGGCGGGCGTGAACGGCTCGCGGCCGGTTCGGCCGTGGGCCTCGATCTTGGGCGTGCCCGGCCGATGAGCGAGGGCAATCGGGCCATTATCCATTCATCCTTCGAGATCACATCCATGTCCGTGTCCGCTCGGCGTTTCGAGCCTGGCTTCATTCTGGTCCTGGTGATCCTGGCGCTTTCGCCCCACCTG
>JAKBAP010000266.1 GCA_021808995.1 Planctomycetota bacterium
GGCGGGACGCCCACGCTCCCAGCTAAGCACGGACAAATCCATGCGGGCGGGACGCCCACGCTCCCAGCTAAGCACGGACAAATCCATGCGGGCGGGACGCCCGCGCTCCCAGCTAAGCACGGACAACACGCGAGCCCCGCTCGAATCCATGCGGGCGGGACGCCCGCGCTCCCAGCCAAGCACGGACAACTCCATGCGGGCGGGACGCCCACGCTCCCAGCTAAGCACGGACAAGTCCATGCGGGCGGGACGCCCGCGCTCCCAGCTAAGCACGGACAAATCCATGCGGGCGGGACGCCCGCGCTCCCAGCCAAGCACGGACAACACGCGAGGCCCGGCGCGCGGAACCAGCCAAACGCGAGCAACACCACGAAGGAAACCAGGGGCAATCGCATGATCAACGACATCCCTGGCGCGAGCGAAGGGGGGCGAGCATCCCGTGTACGGGACAGCTACCGACGATGGCGATCCGGTCGTCGTTTTCTTGCCTGGACGATCCGCGTGTGTGGCGGGATCGATCGCCGATCGTCGTCAATCCGTCTGGATTGGCGGCACGCCAAGTTCCGATCTTGATCAATGACTCGCCGAGTCGTCTTGATGGGATGATCGTTTGTTTCCTCCCGATCCGCCGAGAGTTCCCGCGGCGCGTGGGATATCGGGGGGGATTCGCCGGCCATGACCCGATTCGCGTGTTCTTCTTTCGCTGTCGCGGCGAATCACGATCGCGCCCTTCGAGACGGTGGGGAGAGTGGACTGGATCATGGAACACTCTCCCATGAATCCAGGAGCGCGCGGCGAGGGTTCGTCGCCGGCGCGTGACCTGGGGGGTCTTGGGTTTGATTTAGCGGGCTGGCTAGCCCGCCGGGTCCCCGCGACGGCCCCCGCCACGCCCCCCACGAATCGCCCTGGCCCGCGCCCCGGCGGCCAGGACCGCCTGGGCCGCGCGGCCGCCTATCTGGCGCGGATCCCCCCCGCCGTCGCTGGCGAGCGCGGACATGACCGGACCTTTCAGGCGGCGCGCGCGCTGGTGCTGGGCTTCGACCTCGGGATCGACCAGGCCCGCCCGTTACTCTCGAGCTGGAACCAGGGGTGCCAACCCCCCTGGTCACCGGCCGAGCTCGAGCACAAGCTCAAGGACGCCGCCGCCAAGCCCGGGCCCAAGCCCCGCGGCTGGCTCCTGGGCGACCACGCGAACCAACCCCGGCGACCCCAGCCCGCGCCGACCCCTCCGACCCCCTCGCAACCTCCCGTTAACGCAACCTTGCCGACGCGGGATACATTGCCTGGACAGGAGGCCAATCCTCATCGACTCGCGGGATTGATCTTGGAGGGGGAGTTCCTGAATCAGGGACAGGTCGGTTTGCGGTACTGGCGTGACGAATTTCACGCGTGGGACGGCTCGGCGTATCATCCGGTCCCCGCTGGCGAGATGCGGGCGCGGGTCACCCGGCTGGCGGCGGCCGAGTTCGAGCGCGTCTATCGCCGGGCTCTGGACCAGCCGCCGGCCGGCGGCAAGGGACCTCCGCGCCCCGTGCCGGTGACCTCGCGCCTGGTCGGCGACGTGTTGCAGGCGCTCTCGAGCCTGGTGATGGTCGGCGTCCACGCGGTCCCCAGCCAGCCCGCCTGGCTCCCCGCCCGACCCGACCAGGCCGACGAACCCGCCGCCGAACCCCCCTGGCGCGCCCAGGACGTCCTGCCCGCGCGCAACGCGCTCATTCACCTTCCCTCCCTCATGGCCGGGCAAACCCGACTGATCCCCCCCTCCCCGCGGTTTTTCAACGCTTTCGCCCTCGACTATGACTTCGACCCCAACGCACCACCACCCACCCATTGGTTGGACTTCTTGAGCCAGATCTGGCGTGATGATCCCGAGAGCATTGCCTCGCTTCAGGAGTGGTTTGGCTATTTGCTCACTCCGGACACGCGCCAGCAGAAGATCTTGATGATGGTGGGGCCCAAGCGCTCGGGGCGAGGGACGATCGCGCGGGTTTTGAAGGCGCTCGCGGGGCCCAGCACGGTGGTCAATCCGACGCTGGCGACCTTGGCCCGGCCGTTTGGGCTGGCGCCTTTCATTGGCAAGCCGATCGCGGTCTTTCCCGACGCCCGGCTTTCCAGCAGGCCGGACAACGCGGCGATCGTCGAGTGTTTGTTGTCGATCTCGGGCGAGGATGATCAGACGATCGACCGCAAGCATTTGCCCGCCTGGACGGGGAAGCTTCCGACTCGGTTCGTGCTCATCTCAAACGAACTGCCGCGGCTGCGAGACGTCTCGGGCGCGCTCGCTGGGCGGCTGATCATCTTGCGATTCACCCAGTCGTTTTATGGAAAGGAAGACCTGGGCCTGCTCGACCGACTCCAGGTCGAGCTGCCCGGAATCCTGCGATGGGCCATCGCGGGGTGGGAACGGCTCAACCGCCGAGGACGCTTTCTCCAGCCCCGCTCCGCTCGCGAGCTGGTCGCCACCATGGACGAGCTCGCCAGCCCAATCACCGCCTTCCTGGTCGAGCGCTGCATCCAAGAAACAGACGCATCATGCTCTATTGCTTCGCTTTACGACGCATGGCGGTCGTGGTGTCAGGAGCATGGTCGCGACGCCGTCGGTGACGAGCATTCCTTTGGCCGCGACCTTCACGCGGCGATCCCGGGGCTGGTCACAACCCGTCCCCGCACGCCCGAGGGGCGGGTGCGGCTGTACCAGGGGGTCCGCCTGCGAACCCCGATGGACCCGGACATCGAGGCCGAACGCGACCGCTAAACGGCGAGGGCGGCTGACGCGGAATTCGCTCGCCGGCGCTTCGGGCTGGTACGGATCGCTCGCGCCCGGTGGGCTGGTTCGCGGCCTGATGAATGGAATCCCGCGATGCCGGGGTTTAAGCTAGTCCAAACTCTCGGTGATCGTGAACCCAAAGGATGCATGACTCATGACCGTCGAACCGCGGGCCGCCTATGACGAGTTGCTCACCCGGTCTCGACGGCAGGCGCTCCTGGGATCGTGCTCGGCCGTCCTGGGGTGGGACGAGCAGACTTACATGCCGTCCGGGGGCGCGGGCCTGCGGGGCGACCAGATGGCGCTTTTGGCCGGCCTTCAGCACGCGCAGGCGACCGAGACCCGGATCGGCGAGCTGATCGCGACCGTCGCCGGCTCAGGCCTGGCCGCCGATCCCGACTCGGAACCGGCCGCCAATCTGCGGGAGATCTCGCGGGATTACCAGCGCAGGCTGAAGTTGCCCCAGTCCCTGGTCGAGGAGCTCGCGAAGACCACTTCGCTCGCCCAATCGGAATGGGTCAGCGCCCGGGCGGCTAATGATTTCGCGCGATTCCAACCGTGGTTGGACCGGATTTTCGAGCTCAAGCGCCAGGAATCGGCCTGTCTTCGCGAGGGTCCCGGCTCGGCCTACGACCCCTTGCTCGACGAATACGAGCCAGGTGCCAAGGCCAGCGTCCTGGACGCCCTTTTTCGCGCCCTCAAGGCCGAGCTCGCTCCCCTGGTCCAGGCTGTCGTCGAGCGTTCTCGAGGCTCGAACGGCGAGGCGATCCTGAACCGATTCTATCCCAGGGACCGCCAGCGCGTCTTCGCGGAGGCCGTCGCCGCCGGCGTCGGGTTTGACTTCACCAGGGGGCGGCTCGACGTGACCCCCCATCCGTTTTGCTCCGGATTTGGTCCCGGGGATTGCCGGATCACGACCCGGTTCGACGAGCACCACTTCAGTGACGCCTTTTATGGCGTCCTTCATGAAGTCGGTCATGGTTTGTATGAGCAGGGGCTCGAGCCGGCGCGTTTCGGTACGCCGCTGGGGGAGGCGGTTTCGCTGGGGGTTCATGAGTCGCAGTCGCGGCTCTGGGAAAACGCGGTGGGGCGTGGGGAGGCGTTCTGGAGGTACTGGCATCCGCTGGCGAAGCGGGTTTTTCATGAGTCGCTGGGGGACGTTTCGTTGCCCGCCTTTCGCGCGGCCGTCAATCATGTCCAGCCGTCGCTGATTCGGGTCCGGGCGGACGAGGCCACCTATAACCTGCACATCATCGCCCGGTTCGAGCTTGAGCGCGCCTTGCTGGAGGGGGATCTGGCGGTCGCGGACCTGCCGGGCGCGTGGAACGATCAATACCGGGAGCTTCTTGGGGTGGTCCCGGCGAGCGACGCCGAGGGATGTCTTCAGGACATTCACTGGAGCGCGGGCTTGATCGGCTATTTTCCGACGTACACCCTGGGGAATCTCTACGCGGCCCGGCTGTACCAGCAGGCCCGGGCGGAGCTTGGGGACCTGGATTCGGCGTTCGCGGCGGGGGATTTTGGGGGGTTATTGGGGTGGCTTCGGGGCAAGATCCACCGCCATGGCAGGCGCTATCGGCCGGCGGATCTGATCGACCGCGCCGCCGGCCCCGGTGACCACTCCCCGTTGATGGCCTCGCTGCGGACGAAATACGAGGAGCTGTTTGGACTGTGAAAACGGCGTCGGGACTGGAGAGAGGTCCCCGACCGCCGTTTTTGGGTCCGATCGTGGATCAGACGACGACGTGGTGCCGGAAATAGCGGCGAAACGCGATCAGGGTGCTCAGGCCGATGCCTAGAAGGGCCATCGAATTGGGCTCCGGGACCGCCGAAAACCGCAGGAGCTGGTTGATCGTCGAGAGATTGGCGACGTCTCCCGAGGCGTTCGTGGTCAGGGCCAGATCCTTGGTGATCTGGATCGAGCTGTAGGGACCGCCGATCAGGCCATACTCGAACGAGGGGTTCGTCGGGCTCATGATCGTGGTCGGAATCACCGACGTCGGCGGGTTGTTATCGAGCTGAACCACCGATTCACTCAGGGTGGCGACCGCCGTGCTCCCCTTGGTCGCCAGGTTGGCCGAGCCGTAGATATTGGACATCTCCTTGCCCGGCGTCACCACGGTGACGGTGAATTTCAGCAAATCGTCCAGCGTCCCTCCCACGCCCGACGCCTGCCAGAGCGCCCCAAAGTTGAGTCCGGCGTAGGTCACCCCGCCGGCCGTCAAGGTCGTCGTGCTCACTCCAATGCCCGATGCCCCCGGCTCGATCGTCGAGCCGGTATTCGTCTGCGTCGCGTAGGAAACGTCGGAGACGTTGATGACGACCCCGCCAAACAGGGTGAAATTCGTCCCACCCGTGCTGTTGTTGTTGATTAGATCCTGAAGTGTCATTCCTCCGGCCCTCGCCGGCGCGCCAGTCCCCGCGACCATCGCCGCGGTTACCAGGGCCAAGACAAGCGATCGACCACGCATTTGCCAGAACCCTCCACGAAGGTGCCTTTTTCTTCCTCACTCACTCCACCAGCCAAAAACCCGCCGTAAGAGAGCAAAACACCCGATCCTCATCCCTGAAACGCCAATCATCCCTGCCTCGCGACTCTCCCCCATTCATGAACACACCCAGGAGCCCAAGGTTCCGCGGGCATGCCCTCGCGAACGCTGCCACTGAACCCGAAAGCCGGCGATCGTGCCCTCGATTCACGCGCCTCCCGAGCGTCCTTCGCTCGTGGATCCTTCCAGGTTCCCGCAACCCTTCACCGCCATCGCTCCTGCCCATCGGATCGCGCGAAATCACACGCCATGCGTGCATCGACGATCCGATGGCCGGCTCCTTGGGGTCACGACTCCTTCAGAGGGTTGCTCGAACCAACCCTGACTGAGTGAATGAATCGTATGGTAGTTCAGGCTCAAACCAAAATCAAACCCCTCAACACCTCTAGCCGAACTTTTCTTGTGATGGACGATTGCTTGCTAGCACTCATGATCGATTTTGGCGAGATTTCGCCCGGTTGGTGTTGATCGTTTGTGAGCGGATCGGAGGTCGCGGCTAAACTGGGGTCTTTGGCGAGGATATTCGATGATGCGAAAATGCGACACGGCGGGCGAGAGGATGTCTCGCCCGCCGTGGGGGGTGGGTGTCGTCTCGAGTTGGTATCGTGGCGACGGACTTGGCGGGATGGTGCCGGCTGAGCGTGGCGCGTGTGGGGTTGGGCCGGGATTAGGCGGCCTTGATCTTCTTGAAGAGGCGACGGAAGACGATCAGGCCGGAGACGCCGATGCCGAGCAGGGCGATCGAGTTGGGCTCGGGGACCGAGCCGTTGAATGAGAGGAACTGCTGGATCTGGGACACGGTGGCCGCGTCGCCGGTGGCGGGGGCCGAGAGCAGGAGGTCCTTGCTGATGGAGATGGCGGAATAAGCGCCTCCCAGCGATTCGTTGATGGTGGTGTTGGTGGGGGTCAGGGTGGCGTTGAAGATCGTGGTTGGGGGTGCGTTGTCGAGCTGGCGGATGGTCTCCTGGAGGGTGGCCGAGCCGGTGCCGATGGTGCCGAGATCGGCGAAGGCGTGGAGATCGGTGATCTTGACGCCCGCGGAGAGGACCTTGACGTCGAAGGTAAAGAGGTCGTCGAGGGACGAGCCGCTTCCGACAGCGCCAAAGCCGGCGGCGAATTGCAAGCCGCCATAAAACGTGCCGCCGGCGGTGATACTGCTGACCGAGACCGAGATCGCGCCGGCGGCCGGCGAGACGACGGTCCCGGTGGTGGTCGAGGTCAAGCCCGCGTCGTAGACATTGATGACGACGCCGTTGCCGAGGGTGAAATTGGTGCCGCTCGTGCCGGCGTTGATCAGATCTTGGTAGGTGATGCTGCCGGCCGAGGCCGGCGAGCGGAGGCCGGCGAGCATGGCCGCCACGGCCAGGGCCAGGAAAAGGGAACGAGTACGCATGGTGTGATGACCTCCCAGGAAGCAGGGACGTCTGGCGGGGCGCGAGGGTGGGAATGACACCCGCGAGGACGCCGTGGCCAGAAAGGCTGGGACCCGGCGTCCGGAGGTCTTGGCGAGCCGCCATTTGCTCGCCCCCGATCACGCGCCTTGAAACCGGGAGACCGGCCAACCAAGCCGGGATTCCGCGAGCCGGGCACGCCCGATCGCGAACCGTTTCGTCCCTGTTCCAGCAACGTCCCGGGTCAAGACCTTCCCAACACCGACATTCTCAACTCGCGTGGGCCAAGCCCGACCGCGACCTGATGACAACGAGTCCCGCACGACGGAGCGCCCGGGCGAGCGCCTCCATCCACAGTCAAACCGACGCCCGATTCGGCGGTGATTTCGCGTGGCTAACGTCAATCCCTGAAACCATGACCCACACGAAGAGAGGGAAACCAACCGGGAGTCAAGATCCAGGTGGAATCACCGTCCACTGGCCAACCTCGCTCTCGTCCCTGTCAACACGCCCGACAGCCGAAGGAATCTTGTGACCATCCAGCCAACTTGCGTCAATCAAACAACAACAGAATCGAACAAAAATTGCAAGAAAATTTTCCAAGTTCCCCAAAATCGCACAACCACTGGATCGCGAGCATCACCACGCACCCGAAGGTGAGAGCTCTGTCCTGTTCCAATCATCCGACCAAGGGTCGCGGGACCAGAGCCTGGTCGGTTTCGAGCC
>JAKBAP010000267.1 GCA_021808995.1 Planctomycetota bacterium
ACGGACTTCCATCCTAACTCGCGACTCCGCCAATCTCGAGAGCCTCCCAACGCCAGGTCGTTGTCGAGCCATCGAATGGATCGTAGAATCAGGAAGATGCAAAACTAGGTTGTATGGCGAATTTGGGAAGTTTCGCGATTGGCGGGGTTTGAGGGATTACCTCACCTGGCTGATCGCGGATTGAGGGAGGCGAGGATGTTGGACGGCAAAGGGCGTGGGATTGGGATTGTGACGGGGTTGCTGATTTTGGCCGCGACTTGGTGTGGAGGGGCTTGGGGTCAGGTGGCGTCGATGGGTCGGGGATCGCGGCCCGCGTATCCACGGGTCAGTTTGTCGTCTGGGTATGAGATCGACGCGGGCTGGATGATGAAGACCAAGGACCGGGCCTGGGGGGCGGTGTCGGGCTTGGCGGTTGATGGTGGGGGTCGGGTCTGGGTATTTCATCGGGGGGTGACGCCGGTCGAGGTTTTCACGCCCGAGGGGGTTTTGCTGAATTCCTGGGGCAAGGGAGAATTCCAGGAGCCGCACCAGATTCGCCTGGACGCGAAGGGTTCTGTCTGGCTGGTTGATAGTGGTCTGCACGTGGTCAGGCGGTATAGCGGCGGGGGAAAGCTCGAGCAAACTCTTGGGGTGCAAGGGGTCGCGGGGGTCGACAAGTCGCACTTCGATCGGCCGACCGACGTGGCGGTGACCCCCGATGGAGACGTTTATGTCGCCGACGGCTATGGCAATAATCGGGTCGTCCATTTCGACGCCCGTGGGCGCTATGTTTCCGAATGGGGTGGGCTTGGCGTGGGCCAGGGGCAGTTCAGCCTGCCGCACGCGATCGCACTCGATTCTCAGGGACGGCTTTATGTCGCGGATCGCAATAATGCCCGGGTTCAGGTCTTTGACCTGGCGGGTCGGTTCCTGGACGAGTGGCGGGATCTGATCACTCCCTGGCATATCGTGGTCGCCCCTGGCGACCGGATCGTGGTCTGTGGCTCGTCCCCGATGCGCTGGCGAAGGCTAGGTGTGCTCGGCCTGCCGCTCGGCGTCCCCCCTAAGGATCAGTGCGTCATGATCTTCAATCCCGAGGGGCGGGTCGAGCGGATCGCGACCTTCCCGGTGGGAAAGGGAAATGGCGAGCTCGAATGGGTTCACGGCATGGCGGTCGATCAGGCGGGGGATCTTTACCTTGGCGACATCCTGGGCAAGCGGGCGCGCAAATTTCGTTTCCTGCCGCCGGATGACGTCGAGCGCGACCTCGTGAAACGCCCCGCCAAGGGGGACCCCGCGGTCGCGCCTGCCGCCGTCAAGCCATGAGGCTCGCCAGAGGAATCGTCGTCAGCGACAGGCCCTCAGAAACGCCACCAGGTCGGCGAGCTCTTGCGGGCTCAACTGTTGGTCGAGGCCCGCGGGCATGACCGAGATCTTACTGGGTGTGATTTCCTCGATCGACGATCGCACGACCCGGGTGGTCTGGTTGACTCCGACGGCGAGCACGATCTCGTCGGCGGTTTCCCCCTTGAGCAGGCCGTTGTAGACCTTGCCATCGTTGGTGGCGACGGCGATGGGCTCGAAGCTCCGCACGAAGCTCGCGCTTGGGAAGAGGATCGATTCCAGCAGGTCGCGCTCGGAACGTACGGAGCCGATCTTGGTCAGGTCGGGTCCAACGTCGCCGCCACGATAGCCGATCGCGTGGCAGGCATAGCATGAGGCCTTGTCGCCTTGAAACACGAGCTGGCCGCGGCGGATGTCGCCCGCGCTGAGGGTGCTGACGAGTTGGTCGAGCTTGGCCTTTTGGTGATCGGCGTCGACGTTCAGTCGAGCGTAGAGCGCCGCCGCCGAGGCTTGTACCTCGGGTGGGTAATGGGCGACGTGGGTTTTGATCGCGTCAGCGCGAAGGCTCCCGACAGCGCTCGCGTTCGCGAGGGCCTGGATGAGCTTGGTCCCGATCGCCCGTTCGGTTGACTGGTCGAACGCGAAGAGCAGCCGATCGAGCTCGAGCGGTCCCGCGTTGGCCAGGGAGTTCGTAAGGTTGTCGAGTTGCTCGGGGTCGAGCTTGGCTCTTGCCAGGACGTCGGCGGCCGTGGTCCGCCGGGCGGTCGGGATCTCGCGTGCGAGCTGGCCAACCAGAAATGCGAACACCCTCGGGTCGGGTTTGACGAGCCCGCCGGGAACGGCCGCGAGGGCACTCAGACGCAGATCCGGGGATTGGTTGACGTCCTGGGCGATCGCGCTCAGGGGGGCGTGCAAGGGACCGGCCTTGTCGCGTGGGATGGCGAGCGAGCGACAGGTCGCGACGGCCTGGGGAAGGATCTCGGCGGCGTGGGCTCCCTTGCCCTTGAGGACAGCCGCCAGCGCGGTCACCCAGCGCGTGGGGGTCTCGGTTTCCTTGAGACCGGCGGCGGCCATCGCGCGAAGGGCGCTTAGCTGAACAGAGACCGGCGCGCTCGTGGACTCGAGCCGATCGGCGAGCAGGGCCTGGATTGGGGGGGCCTGGGCGAATCGACCCAGTTGGGTCTCGAGGTCAGCCCGTTCGGCGGCGGCGAGCGTCGCGAGATCGAGGCGCTTTCCGAGCACGCCGGCCAGTTCGCCGGCCCATTCGCGATGGCGGCCGACGATCCAGGCCGCGTTGGCCTTGAGCGCGGGGTTGCTCGAGGCGAGAAGGCCGGCGACCAGGCGGGGCTCGAGCCTGCCCCCTCGCATCTGGTCGAGCGCGACCAGGGCGGTTCGGACGACCCGGGGATCGGGCGATTCAAGGCCAACGGCGGTAAGTCTCGGGTCGGCGATTTCGATCAAGGCATAAGTGAGCGAGTGTTCCAGGATGCGTTCGTGGGCATCGCCAGCGGCGGCGAGCAAGGCCGAAACGGCGGCGGGATCGCCGATCCGCCCCAGGGCCTCGGCGGCCGCGCGGCGGTTTTGAGGAGTGCCGGTCGCGACGATCTCGATCAGGGCCCGTGTTGCCCCGCGATCGCGCCAGAGAGAGGCCGAGTGGATCGCGGCCTGACGGGTGGTCTCGTCGGCGTCCGCGAGGTAGCCGCGGGCGGCCGCCCGCGCCTCGGGCTGGTCGATGCGGGTCAGGGTCCAGACGGCGTTTTGCCGCCAGGTGGCCGAGCGCGATTGGCCCTTGGCCAGGAGAGCGATCGACGCGGGGGCGAGCCTGGGGCTCGCGAGTTCCTCAATGGCCGCGTGCCTGGTGGCGGGGCGAGCGTCGTCCAGTCGGTCGATGGCCGTCGATCCGTGGCGGGCGCTCGCCAGGTTTGGTGTCCGCGGCACCCCCACCCGCGTGACCCGATAGACACCCCCCAGAACGTCGGGCTTGTGCAATTGAGAGGTTGGGCAACAGAGTTTGTACCATCCACCAGTGTCGACGATCACCAGGCCGCCGTCGGCGTCCTCGATGACGTCGGTGGGGTGAAAGTCCAGGTCGGGGCTCGAGACAAAGTCCTCGTCCTTGGTCGTGAAGGTCGCGCCCGCGGGGGTCAGAACGTGGCGGCTCACCTTATGAAGATTGAAATAGCAGGCGAAGACATTGTCGCGATACCGTTCGCCCAGCGCCGTCGATTCGTACCGAACTAGCCCACAGGGGGCGGCCGGGCCCATGTGCAAGAGGACCGGCATGACCTCCGGGCCGGTCCACGCATGGACGGGGTCGAAGATCGAGGCCTGAAGCTTCCCATAGATCCCGCCGTAGATGGCATGGATCAAACCATCGCGCTGACCACCACCGGGACGAACCAGGAAGGTCGTCGTGAAAATCCGCTCGCCGCCGGGGGTGAAAACCACGTCGACCGGGTTGTCCATGCCGCCGGTCATGACCGGCTCGATGCCGGTTCCGTCGGGCCGACAGCGAAAGATGTGGGCGGCGCGTGTCACCAGGGGTTCGCGGCCTGGGCGTTCGTGGGTTTGCTCGGCGAAGGCCCCCTTGCACCAGTAGATCCAGCCATCAAGACCGGCGTAGGGACCATGAAGATCGTTGGCGCAGCCGGTGAGGGTCTTGCCCTGATACCACTCGACTCGGGATTCGGCGACCCCGTCGTCGTCGGTGTCGGTGAGTTTCCAGATCGAGGGGGGGGCGGAGACGTAGAGGGACCCCTGAAACCAGAGCGTCCCCTCGGGAAACATCATATGGTCGGCGAAGACGGTCTGGGAATCATAAACGCCATCGCCGTTTTTATCCTCGAGCCGCACGATACGGTGGGGCTTGTCGGCGAGTTGTTTCTTGACGTTCTCGTTAGACCCGGACGAATCGGAGACATACATCCGCCCACGCTCGTCGATCGCGGCCGTGATGGGGCGATCGACCAAGGGAGGGCCGGCGATTCGCTCGATCTTGAATCCCTCGGCGACGCGGAAGACTCGCCCGCCGACCTTGAATTCCTCAGCGCCCGCGCCAGCGGGAAGCATCGCCGCCATCGCGAGACCAAGAGCGAGGAGGGTCCGGCGGGGCGAGAGCAAGGGCTGACGCATGACGATATCCTCGGTGGGGGTCCGCTTGAGCTCGGCGTGACCAGGGCAGGGGGGCAAGCGCGATGGCCGTTTTGCCTGTTCTAGCTCGCCGGCGGCGGCCCCGTCAACCGGGCGGTCGGCTGGATCTGAGCTCGCCCAGGACCGCCAGCATCTCGGAGACGTGCTTGAGCGGCCTGAACTGCGAGGAAAACTGATGCCGGATGATCCCCTCGCGATCAATCAGAAACGTCGCGCGACCCGGGAGCAGCCCTAGCGTGCGGGCGACGCCGTATCGGTGGGCCGTTACCCCCTTGGGATCGGAGAGCAGCAGGAACGGCAAGCGGTGCCGAGCCCCAAACCGGTCGTGCGACTCCGGACTGTCCGCGCTGATGCCCAGGACCTCCGCCCCCGCCTCGCGAAAGCGCTCGTAGTCATCACGAAAGGAACACGCCTCGAGCGTGCACGCCGGCGAATCGTCCTTGGGGTAAAAAAAGAGCACCACCTCCGCGACCCCGCGAAAGCGCGACAGGCAAACCTCCTCACCCGCCCGCCCCACGAGGCAAAACTCAGGCGCGATATCCCCGATTTTCGGCGGATTCCAATCGTCCATCCCCGTAGACCTCCGTGAACTTTCCTCGTCCCGCGAACAAACCCCAGACCTCGTGCGTCGAAAGAAATAAGAGAGGTCGCGTCACAGCCGGCGGTTTCGATTGTTAAAGGCATCGGGGGAATTGAGGAAGACAAGATGGCGGAAATCACCTATCGTTCCCTCGTGGCAACGGTGTTTCACGCGATCACCGTCTTTCAAGCCCAGGACGTGATCCTAGGCCGCCACGTGTCCCTTGGCGAGTAGGCTAGCGATTTTTCCCAGGATTTTTTCGATTTCGAGACGGATTGGCCGTCGAATCGGCAATGGGTTAGTGAGCTATCGGAAGCAAAGTGGCTTTTGATCCCCGTGGATTGTCAATGAGGCGGAATGAAAAGAGAGAAACCGGCGTGATCTGGCAGGGGAAGCCCGTCGGCCCATGCGACCCGCTTGTCTTGGTCGGAACCGCGAATAAGGGAGGCGATTCGTCATGCGTCAGCTTGGAGATACGTTGGTCTGGCTGGGGCTTGTGCTGGTTTTCGCGGGTGCGATCTACATCACCCCGCGCATCGCGAACTACGTCGCCGCCCAGCGCGAGCTGTCGGACCGAGCCGCCGGCGATAGTCGCGAACTCGTCCTGAATTACGCTCCGCTTCACGCCAGTCAGTCGCCCTGAGTCAGGGTCCACGCCTCTTTCCCCACCCCGAACGACTCAAATTCCCCGCGTTCCCCGCGGGCGCGCGGATCCCAAGTGGATTCCGCGCGCCTGGTCCCTGGCCAAGGTTCATGCTCGGGCTCGATCACGCGCGCAAGCTTGCGAGGGCCTTTTCGGTTCGCGCCAGGATGTCGTCGATCTGGGCGGTCGATTCAAATCCGATGATGAAGGCATCGACGCTGCCGAGCCCCAGCACGTAGCGAAGCGACGCGTCCTTGCGCTCGGGGCTCGTGATTCGCCCCTCGCCCAGGATCTTCATACCCACGACGCCCTTCCCCGCGTTGTGCATTTCCTCGAGAACCGAGGCGACCTCGTCCGGCTTTTTGTCGTCCATGATCAGCCCCTCGGGGTTGATCCGGGCCAGGTCGACCTCGACAAAGGGGTTCTTGGCCGACGTGTGGAGCGGGTCCATGCCATGGCAGCTCGTCCCATGGGCGCGGATGAGCTTTTCGTCCTTGGCCTTCATCAGGTATTCCATCGACCCCTGATTGTCGGCCGGCCAGCCCGATTTTTGCATGCAGTGCAAAAGCAGGGTGTCGATATAGTCGACTCCAAGCTCGAGGCGATAGCGCTCGAGGTGGCTCTTGGCGTCAGCGGCATTCGTGGCGTGGGTCTTGGTCTGGATCACGTACTGGTCGCGAGGGACTCCCTTGAGGGCCTCTCGCAAATAAACGTGCGAGCCATACTGGTCGGCGACGTCGAAAAAGCACACCCCGTGGTCAAGCGCGTGCCGGACGACATGGGTGAACCCCTTGATCCCGAGTCTCGTCTGGTTGCTCGCCTGGCCCGAGCCGATGCTGCCTGTCCCCATTCCGACCAGTGAGACCTGGATCCCGGTCTTGCCAAGGGTGACCTTGTCGGCCGCGCTCTTGGGCAGGGCCCGAGCGGAGCCTGCCCGGGAGGCCGGGGACGCGGCCAGTGCCAGGGCCGTGGTGGCGGCGGCCCGACCCAAAAGCTCGCGGCGTGAAAGCGAAGGCGTCATGGGCGTGATCTCCCAGCGAGAGAGCGAAAGCCCGCCCCCGTCTCGCATGCTCGAGCACGGCGGGCGGATGCAACGACGTCCAGGAATTCTAACCCGACCCGCCGCGTGATACCATGGGGCAGGGAAGAGACGCCGACTTCCTTGGCCCGCTTCGCCACGCGAGCACCAGAAATCCGGCACACCGATCCCACGCCCGACTCAGGGCTTCGCCGGGAGGGTCGCCATCACCACCTTGGCAAGCTCCTCGGCGACCTGATCATTGTAGGCTGAGTAACCCACTACCAGAGAGTGCGAGGGGTCGCCCGGCTCTTCATCGCGGACGATTTCGATCCGGACGTATCTCGCGGCGGCCAGCTTCGCCTCCCCGACGTTGAGAAGAGCGAACCTGGATTCTCCCCCGACTCTTCGCCCCTTCTTTTCAAGCACTTCACCAAGAGCCTGGACCGCTTCAGCCGGCGTGGCCCGCTCAAAATACTCGACCCAGTTCACCGACAGTCCCGATTCGATTCCCTGACGGAGTCGAAAGGCCGCGGGATCCACGAAATCGCCATCGATCCAGCTTTTCTTGATGTGGCGAAAAATGTGAGAGGACGGTTCGAGATCGCTCATCTCATCCAAACGAAGCTCCGATGGCGCGGGCGATATAAGTCGCGTTGCCAGGCGGACGCAAGGG
>JAKBAP010000268.1 GCA_021808995.1 Planctomycetota bacterium
ACTTGAGAATCATCTCGGAGACCGATTCCTCGAGGCCAAAATCGATGCTCTCGAGGGCTCGGGTCGCCGTGATGACCGTGAGATCGCCATGCCGCTCGATCAAGAACGATTCTTCGCCCGAGGGTGTGACAGGGGTGTCCATCAGGAAAACTCGAGAGTCGGCCGCGCTGATCGCTTCCGGGGTGAGGATGATTCGAATCGTCATCCTAGGCGTTTCCGTCCCGCCTTACAAGCAATCCCTCGCGCTCAGGCCGAGGGGCGGCAGTTGGAAAACGCCCGGACCACCTCGTAGAGGTCGTTCGAGACCAAAAGCTCGTCGTTCTCGAAATCGCGAAGCCAAACGTAATTGTCGTGATAAGCTTGGGCAAGCAAGGGATAAAGCTCGCTCAGCCTGATCGGGATGGAGGGATTGCTCGAATCCTCCTGGTCTTCCTCAGGATGAGGGAAGACGCGTAATCGCGCGGTCGCCATGGGTTTTCCTCCTCCACGCGGTCCACCGTCAATTCGCGGCCGCACGCCGCGAGTCACTGGATCACTGACCGGAGACTCGGGGCGAGGAAGCCTCGATGAATGACGCCCACTTTCCCAATCCCTGGTCTTGCCAGCCTATCAATCGGTCACGAGCCAACCGGGGCATGAACCTATTCCCAAGATCCAGACCGCCGGAGTCACCTCCAGCCGGCCGATCCGCTCAAACCCTTTCTTTCGCGATAACCGCTTCCATTGACCCGATCCGCTCCACCGAAATCGCCAAGACAAGAGCCGCCGATTGTGATAAGGTTCGCCTCCTCGATCAGGGATGGACCTTCGGAAAAAGGAGTTTCCGGCATGGATGCACGATTCGGCGGCCGAACGCGGGGGTTTCGTGGGCTGGGCCTGATGTTGCTACTCGAGATCCCCTTGTTGGCGGGCGCGTCCGCGCGAACCAACAATTTCGTGGTCGAAGCCGGCTCGGCCGACGTCGCCCGAAAGGTCGCCCAGCGCGCGGAAGCCTGCCGCCACGAAATCGCCGTGGCCTGGCTCGGACATCCGATCCCCGACTGGAGCCGTCCTTGCCCCATTCGCGTGCAAATCACCAGCGGAGAGGCTGGGGGCTTGACCTCTTTTGGCTTTCACCAGGGCCGGGTCACCGATCAATCCATGAAAGTCGAGGGGCGGCTGGAGCGCATCCTGGCCTCCGCCATTCCCCACGAGGTCACTCACACGATCTTCGCGGGCTATCTGGGCGGGCCCATGCCACGATGGGCCGACGAAGGTGCCTCGCTCCTCTCCGAGGACGAACGCGAGCTCGCCCGCCACGACCAGATCGTCGCCGACCTCTTTCAAAGGCACGGTGAATTCCCCCTCGGCCGGCTCTTCAGCATGGAAGAATACCCCAAGGACCTCATGGGCTTTTACGGTCAGGGCTATTCGATCTCCCGATTCCTGATCGAGATCGGCGGTCGACCCCGGTTCCTCCAGTTCGTCCGCGACGCCAGGCAAGAGGACTGGGACGCCGCGACCCGAGCCCACTACAGCCTGAGCGACGTCCGGGAGCTCGAGCGCGCCTGGCTCGCCTGGTTCAAGGTCGGGGCAAGCTCGCATGCGAGCGTCCTGATCTCGTCCAGCGATCGGTTGGCCGAGACCGGGCGGTGACGATCGGCCGGCGTCAATCGACGAGTTCCAGGGTCGACCACAGGCTGGGATTCTCCTCGACCGGAAACTCCCGCCCGACAGCCAGGTATTGATCGTCGCGAATCTGGTCCGAAACCCGATACGCCAACCCCAGACGGCGATTGGTCTCGGGGTCGAAACCATGAAGCGCCTCCGCCTGGAACAGCAGGTCGAGCCGCCAGCCCCCCTCGGCCAGCCAGCCGCGGGCGGTCGTCTTGTCGCGGGGGGCTATTGGGGCATCGCTGGTCGCCCGCGCGATTGGCTTCTGGACCACCCGGGCCTCGAGCACGCGGCCCCCCTTGAAACCCATCTCGACCATGAATCGATGGCAATGGCGTGAAGCCCGGCTGAGATCTCGGGTGTCTCGCGTGTCGATCAAGACCACCACGGAGGCGACCACCCCCGATTTTCCTGGAGTGAGCTGGTCCTTATGAACGCCTCGCGCATGAAAGCAGAGACCTAGACCCCGTGGATTCCAGCCTGCCCAGACGTCGACCCAGGGGGGGGTTCCATCAAGGTCGGCGACCGCTGGGAGCCGACAGGAATCGGGGAGCGCGACCAATCGAGATTCGTCCCCCTCGACATCCATGCGGTCGACCCGGGGGCAACGAAACGCGAGCTGAAACCAAAACGATTGGGGCAAAAGCTTGGTCGACACGCGACGAGTCCTGATGTTCCGAACGATCTCGATCATCCCCTGGCCAGGGCCGCCAGAAGATTGACCATTTCGATGGCCGCCATCGCGGCGTCGGCCCCCTTATTCCCCGCCTTGAGCCCCGCCCGGTTGAGCGCCTGATCGACCGTGTCGGTGGTCAGGATCCCAAAAATCACCGGGACGCCGGTCTCAAGGCTGGCCCGCATCACCCCCGCGGCCGCCTGACCCGCGACCATGTCGAAATGGGGCGTTTCGCCGCGGATCACGCACCCCAGGCAAATGACGGCCTGATAGCGCCCGCTGGCGGCCATGGTCTGGGCGACGAGCGGGATCTCGAACGAGCCTGGCACCCAGGCCAGGTCGACCGAGCTGGCGGCGACGCCATGCCGCGCGAGGGCGTCGCGGCAGCCCGAGACCAGGGCCTCGCCGACCAGGGCGTTGAATCGGCCGGCCACGATGGCGAACCGGCCGGCGGGCGTGGTGAAATCACCGAGGAATTCAGCCATGGAGTCGGGTCACGGAGTTCGAGGAGCGCCCGAGGGGCGATCCCGAGAAAGGGGAACCAGACCCACCACGTCGCGGGGGTCGACGGCGATTGATTTATCCTGCGGCAGACTGACGAAAAACGACGGGTCGTCTGGCGCGGTCCAGAAGCACTCGGGGTGCAAGACACGGATCGAGCGCCCGTCCGCGAGCGAGATCACGAACGGCTGAAACGGACGAGCCTTCACCATGCCCTGGATCGAATCAAGACTGAATGCCATTGTCACTCCTGTCGCGGAAACGAGGTCGAGGCACCCCCATTCGCCCTTGGCGAGGGAACCGGGGGATCGGGTCATGACAGGTTCATGCTCATCAGGAACTCGGCGTTGGTCTTGGCCTTGCGCATCCGGCCGGTTAGCAGTTCCATGGCCTCGACGGGGTTCATGTCGTTCAAGACCCTGCGCAAGATCCAGACGCGACGGAGCTCGTCGGCGTCCATGAGCAGCTCTTCACGGCGGGTGCCCGATCGGTTGACGTCGATCGCGGGCCAGACCCGCTTGTCGACGAGCTTGCGATCGAGATGGAGTTCCATGTTGCCGGTGCCCTTGAATTCCTCGAAAATCACGTCGTCCATCCGGCTGCCGGTATCGACCAGGGCGGTCGCCAGGATCGTCAGGCTCCCCGCCTCCTCGATCTTACGGGCCGCGCCAAAGAACCGCTTGGGCTTTTGCAGGGCCGATGCGTCGATGCCGCCGGTCAGAATCTTACCCGAGTGGGGCGCTTCGGTGTTATAGGCCCGGGCCAGCCGCGTGATCGAATCGAGCAAGATCACCACGTCCTTGCCAAATTCCACCATCCGCTTGGCCTTCTCGATGACCATCTCGGCGACCTGAATGTGGCGCGAGGCGGGCTCGTCGAAGGTCGAGCTGATCACTTCCGCCGTCGGTCCCTTGACCGATCGCTCCATGTCGGTGACTTCCTCGGGCCGCTCGTCGATCAGGAGCACGAGGACGTACGCCTCGGGACGATTGGTGAGGATGCTGTTGGCGATCTTTTGCAACAGGATCGTCTTGCCCGTCCGCGGCGGCGCGACGATCACCCCACGCTGACCAAAGCCGATCGGCGTCGCCAGGTCGACCACCCGCATGTTGACCTCGTCGGGCGTCGTCTCAAGCTTGATCCGGCCCTGGGGATGCAGCGGCGTCAAATCGTCGAAGCCCACCTTCTCACTGAGCTTGTCGGGGTCCTCGAAATTGATCGCCTCGACCCGCAAGAGGGCGAAATAGCGCTCGTTTTCCTTGGGGGGGCGGATCTGACCCGAAACGATCGCCCCCGTCTTGAGCCCGAACCGGCGAATCTGGCTCGGCGAGACGTAAATGTCGTCGGGACAGGGGAGATAGTTATAGTCGGGGCTCCGCAGGAAACCGAACCCGTCGGGCAAGACCTCAAGCGTCCCCTCGCCGTACATCAGCCCGTTTTGCTTGACCCGCTCCTTGAGGATCTTGAAGATCAGATCCTGCTTCTTGAGCCCCATGTACTCGATGATGCCTTCGGTCTTGGCCGTCTTGATGAGCTGGGGCATCGTCATTTTTTGCAGCTCGGTCAGATGGATCTCGCCGCGCTTGATGTCCTCGTAGCGATCGTGCAGGGCGACGTCGCCAAAAAGATCCTCGTCCTCCTCGGGAAGGTCGTTCCGGGGCTCTCCATAGCCGCCTGGGACCGGACGTTCCTTGAGGGGGTGGGGGCCGTAATCGCGGTCTCGCGACTGTTGGCCGGCGTCGCGATCGCCACGCTCGATCCGCTCGCGAGCTGGGGGCGGCGGGTCGAATTCGCGGGTCCGCTCACGCGGGAGGGGCTCGCGCGAGACCGGCTCGCGATCGCGATCCCGAACCAGCGGAATCCCATCATGATGAACCACCGGCGGCTCGCGATCGCCACGGTCGCGATTCAAGCGATCACGCGGGCCGATCGAGGGCTCGCGGTCGACCCGGTCACGCATCGGCTCGCGATCCCGCGGCGACTCGCGATCGATCCGGCCACGAATCGGCTCGGGCCGCTCACGAACGGGCTCGACCCGCTCACGCGGGACCGGCTCGACTCGCTCACGCGCGGCGGGCTCGACCCGCTCACGCACGGGCTCGCGCTCCGGGCGTTCACGGATAAAACGAATCGGCTCGCGATCCGCCGGTGCCTCGCGATAAGGCTCGCGCGAGGGCTCGACCGCGGCCGCGGGGGGCTCGGCACCCGCGGCGAAGGCCGGCGGCATGGGGGGCGGCACGGCTTCCGGGGTGGGAACCGAGGCCACGCTCGTCTTGCGTACTCGTGACGTGCCAGGTTCCCGGCGGGAACGCGTCTCGTTCGACATGGGGTTAGAGTCTCCTCGTGCGCTCAAGTAAGGGTGATCGGGTCGAGTCGCGTTCCAGCGACGACTCAGGGTCGTTCAAGCGAAAAAAGGCTTGGTTTCGAAGGTGCTCTTCCAGCCGATCCAGGCCGCGGTCAAGCGAATCCAGATCGCCGTCGTTAGGAATCACGAGGTCGGCGCGAGCTTTCTTTTCCTCGCCAGCCGCCTGCGCCCGCTCGCGTGCCAGCAGCCGATCGGCCGTCCAACCCCGCGAGCGCTCCACCCGCTCCCGGCGAACGTCCCACGGCGCGTCGACATAAACGACCCGGTCGCAAAGGTCGTCCCAACCCGCCTCGAACAGGATCGCCGCGTCCAGCACAACCAACGAAGTCGATCGCGACCTGAGAACCTGGGTGATCTGGGCGACGAAATTGGCTCGCATCACAGGGTGAACAATGGATTCAAGGTCGCGGCGGGCGCTCGGGTCGGCGAAAACGATGGTGCCCAAGGCGCGGCGGTCGATGATCTGGACCGCCGAATCCTGGGCGGGTGCCAGGATTTCGGGGCCAAATCGTTCGACGAGGCGTTCGCAGATCAAGGTTTCGTTCAAGACCTGCTATCCCACGGATCAGGCGTCGATCACAATGTCTCCTCTCCGGGCCAGAAGCGCGGCCGCCGTGCTCTTTCCGCCGCCGATCGAGCCCGTCAGGCCGACCACGGCGACCTCGCCATGTTTCCAACCCGCTGCCCGTTCGGAATGATCCAGACCGTCACACTGCGTCATCGACCGATGCATCCCTCAGAGAGAAAGCCGCCTCGAAACCCGCCGACCCGGTGTCGACGACGACCGCGATTGTTGCCTTGTTTTGGGAGGCGCGCCTCGCACGCGGCGTCGCCAGGGCGAATCGTGTCGTCGTCTCGATCGCGAGATCCAATGGACCGCGAAAACGCGGCGGGAAGCGGCGGCGAGCACTTGGGATTCGTGACACGGCTCGCAATCGCGTCAGCTTGAATGAAGCGGGTGGGTCCTGATAGTCGGGCCGCCGAGGTCGCTCATCCAGGGCTTCTCAACGTTGGGGAGGGCCGCAAGAGAGGAAGTTCGGCAAATTGATAGGACAGCCAATTCGTGAGAATACGGAACCTTGCGTTCGCTCTTAATTTATACGACATCGAGTCAAGATCCGCAATGGGCCTCTCGACGCTTTTCGATCGCCCTGGAAAACCCTCACTGAAACCATCGATTCCGCGAGCTCTCCAGCCCTGGTAAATTCGTCTCGATCCGCCAGGCATCCCTCGGAGCTCACCATGCCGATCCCGGAAGCTCACGCGACCGAAAACGCTGGAACCTCATGTATGTCCACTCTCGATTCCACTCTCGATTCCACTCAGACCGAGATCAACGTCTCGGAGCCAGGATGGATCCCCTCGGGGCTCTACCGGATCTCGGTCGACCAATACGAGGCGATGGTCGCGTCAGGGGCGCTCCCAACCCGCAACCGGCTCCATCTCATCAACGGGTATTTGGTGGCCAAGATGACCCAGAACCCTCCCCACGCGATCGTCGACGAGCTTCTGGGGGTCGCGTTCGCGCGAATCCTCCCGGCCGATCGGTATCACGCTCGATCGGCGAAACCGGTGCGAATCCCCGGTCGCGACAGCGAGCCCGACCCCGATCGCGCGATCGCGCGCGGAACGCCCCGCGACTTTGGGCATCACCACCCCGAGCCACGTGAGATCGCCTTGATCGTGGAAATCGCCGACTCCAGCCTGGCCGACGACCGCAAGCTGGCCACCCATCTCTACGGCCCGGCGGGAATCCCGGTCTACTGGATCGTCAATCTGGTCGATCGCCAGGTCGAGGTCTATTCCGACCCGGGGCCGACGGGTTACCGCTCACTCGAAGTCATCGCGGAGGATGGCTCGGTCCCGGTGACGATCGATGGTCAAACCCTCGGGCAAATCGCGGTCGCCGAGATCCTCCCTTCGTGAGGAGATCCCCGTTGCGTCGCCGGGGCGTTGTCGACCCAGGCGGCTCGAGCATCGGCCAAAGGGCGGCTCGAGCATCGGGCTCGCGGCTGGGACGGCGTCAGGCGGTGGCGAGCGGAAACTGGAGCTCCGCGCACAATTCGACGGCGAGATCGGGATTGATCCGCCTGAAGTAGACAAAGTCCAGCACGCTGTTGATCACGGCGGAGTCCTCGGCCGCGCGGACATCTTCCTCCTTGATCATCCCATT